>NZ_RZSR01000104.1:0-9849 GCF_004023265.1 Mesorhizobium sp. M1A.F.Ca.IN.020.06.1.1 | reverse complement strand
GCTCTTGAGCGTTCCGTTCATCCCGTTCGGGTAAAAGCCGCCCTTGCTCACACCCGACTGATCGGTCAGATAGACGATGCGCAGCACCTCCTGCGGCGTCCTTGTGAAGGCAATCGCATCCGGCGTCGAAGGAACGACGTTGGCCTTGCCGTCAACCTGAATGCCCTGGTCTTTGTCCTCGTTCCCATCGATCTTGTCGCGTGCGTCGGAAACCGCATTCGCCGCCTTCCAGGCCTTCTCGCCCATGCGATAGAGCGAGGAACGCGCCATTCCCATGTGATAGGCCTCGACCGCGAGAATTCCAGCTGCGGCAGCGAGGAATTCCTTGTTCTTCAGGACAGTTGCCGCACCGGCGTAGGCGGTGACACCGACGTCCTCGAACAGCATGCCGCCGAGCACGAAATTCATCTGGTTGCCAAACGCATCGAAATCGTCGCCGAGGCCGGCCGCCTTGGCGACCGCGGCGAAGCCGGCATCGAAATCGATCGCCGGCCGGTCCACCGCGTTCGACGCCAGCGTCTTGCGATAGAACCTGACATGGGCAAGTTCGTTTTCCGCGACCTCGCGCATGAATTCACCGAGCGCGGGCGTATCGAACGCAACCTTTTTGCCGCCGACGACGTCGCCGGGTTTGGAACCGATGTCCGAGTCCTCGATGCCTTTTCCCGTGGTGCCGCGGAGGTAATATTCGGCCTCCATATATTCCAGGTTGAGCGCGAAGCGGAAAATGTCTTCGTCTTTTATGTCGTCCTGCGCGGCAGCAGACGAAGTCGCAGCAATGCCGGCCGCTGAAGCAAGGGTCGCTCCGAGACCGATTTGCAGTGCCCGGCGGCGACAAACATGAAGTGAAGGCGTGACAGCGGTCATAGCTTCCTCCCGAAGCCCGCCTGTCAACCGGTTTGGCCTCAATGAGCGGGCCAGCCGCCAAACTTCGCAGAAGGCAGAATGTTCCTGAAAAGAAGCCGATATGGCTTTGCCTGGGGGAGCCTGATGCGGCCGCGATACGGCTCGCGTGGCGCTGGTGCGGTTTTGCGCAGCCAATGGCTCGAGCCCTGTCGCCCGGGCGGGCGCCGGGCTTGCAGGCAGAGCGGCGACGGGCGCCTCGCCGCGACCTCCGGGCCATGAACAAGGCCCAGGAGATCGCCTGCCGCGCTCGGCTTCGCGCTCCAGCCTGACGAGAGCTCAAGCCGCCAGCTCTACCTCACGGGCTGCGGCGATCATGACGCCGGCGAGCAGGCCGTAGGCGGCTTGCCAGGCCTCGCGGACCTGAGGCGTGAAGGCCGCAGTCCGCCACCGCGTTCGCAACAATAACGGATTCGGTTGAGTTACAAGAGGGTGTCTCGCGCCAGATTCAGCGGCCCAGCGTCACTTCGCAGGAACGTGGGCCGCCCTACTCGCACTGCCGGCGCGGGCCGCCGTCATAGGGCTGGTAAGTGTTGTCCTGCGGATCGTAGGAGCGATAGCGGCTGAAGCAGGAGTCGATATGATCGCCCGACATCTGCGGGCCCAGCAGCCGATCCCTGGGAGGCTGGTCTTCCGGCAAAATCTCTTCCGGCGGGCCGCCATAAGTCGTCGCGTAGCCGTCCCGTGTCGTGGCGTAGCCTTCCACCTCGGCCTGGTCGTCAGTCACCTCGCCTTGATTGTTCATCCAGGGCTGATCGGGTTGGCGCCCGTCGGTCGAGGCTGTGCGATCGCGGCCCGGATCGAAATAGGGCGAGATGCAGGGGCGGATCTCCCCGCTGTAGGAGCGGTAGCTGTTTTCTTGCGGGCGGTAGCTCCGATAGCGGTTGGCGCACCATTCGAGATGCGCGTCGGGCAATCGTGCCTGCTGGGCCGGCGCCTGCTCCGAAGGCTGTTCCGCCGCATCGGCCTGGCCCGTCTGTGAACCATTTGGCGGAGAGACCTCGGGCAACGGCTGCAACTGCCGCGGCGCGGCGGCTTGCGGCGTTGGGAGAGCTGCGGTCTGCGTGGCCGTATCCGCCGCTTTGGCCCCCTCGTCCGCCTTAACGGACACGCCGGCGGCCTGCTGGGCCGGGATGCGCTCGAGATCCTGCTTCGCCGGATCGACGGGCCTGACGTCCTTGGTCCAGAGCTCCGAAACGCCGATCGCCGGCGTTGCCTGGCGCACCGGCTTGGCGGCCAGCAGCCAAGTGGCGAAGGCGAGCCCTGAGGCAAACACGGCCAGGGTCAGCACGAAGCCGCCGACGATTCCCAACAATGCCTTCACGCTGCTCTCCTTCAAGCCCCCGCTATACAATGCGGGGGGCGGGATGGGAGTTCCTCTGCCACCTCTCGAGATGAGGGACTAGGCGACCACCTCGCGATACTCCCTCACCTTCCCGTCCTGCCCGCGAATCCGCCATGTCTCGCTGTCCCGGCCCTCGATGTGGCTGGGGCCGAGCGGCACCTTGCCGCCGCCATCGGGCAGATCGATGACATAGGTCGGGTTGCAGATGCCGGAGAGGCGCTGGCGCAGATCCGCGGCCAGCGCCTGGCCCTCGACAATCGTGGTGCGGCGGTGCGCCATGCCCGGCGCCAGATCGCCATGGTGAAGATAGTAAGGTTTTACGCCCAACCGATAGATCAGCTCGCGGCAGAGCTCTTCCAGCACCTCGACCTTGTCGTTGACGCCCTTCAAGAGAACGCTCTGGTTAAGCAGAACAAAACCCGCCTGCCGCATGGTCCGGCAGGCCGTTTCGGTGTCCGGCGTGATCTCGCGTGGGTGGTTGAAGTGAGTGACCACCGTCACCATCAGCCTTCCTTGCAGGGCCGCCACAAGGCCGGGCGTGATGCGCGACGGCAGCGCCACCGGCACGCGGGTGTGGATGCGCAGGAGCCGGACATGCGGGATGGCCTCGATGCGGGCGCGGATTTCGGTGAGCGCCTTGTCGGGCAGCGACAGCGGATCGCCGCCGGTCAGGATCACCTCGCGGATCTCGCTATGTTGGTCCATGTAAGCGAGGGCCGGCTCCAGCGCCTCGCGCGTATAGCCGCGGCCAATCGAAGTCAGCGATTCCTTGCGAAAACAGAAGCGGCAATAGACCGAGCATTGATAGGTCGGGAACAAGAGCACGCGGTCGGCATGGCGATGCGTCAGCCTGGGCACCGGGCTGAAGGCGTGGTCGCCGATCGGATCGCCGAGCTCGCCCTCGGCAGTGATCAATTCGTCCGGCGATGGGATCACCTGCGCGCGGATCGGATCGTTCGGATCGTTCCAGTCGATCAGGTCGAGATAGGCTTTCGGCACGCGCACCTTGTGGGCGGCGGCGGCTTGCTGCGCAGCGGCGCGCTCGGCCGGTGAGAGCGGCAGGGCTGCGAGGTCGCGCACATGGCGCACGCCGGCACGCACGTCGTCCTGCCAGGCGGCGTCGGGTCCGCGCGCGACTTCCTTGAGATCGGTATTTGAGGTCATTGGGGTCTCGGTACGAACTTGCGCGGGATATCGGCCGGATGGATGGCCGGGTCAATCGTTTTGGTTGCCGCAGAGCGGTGGAGTGGCGCGCGAGACCGGCCGGGCCTGATGCCCGGCTTGTCTCGTGGCTTTGAGCGCGACGAAATTGGCGCTAATTTGGCGCAGGCTTCGGGGGCGAGACGAATGGATTTCAGCGCAGGCCATGGCTACCTTCTCATCGGTGGGCTCATCCTGGTCGGCGCCGGGCTGCTGATCATTTCGCTCATCGTCAATCTGCGCGTGGCGCACAGCGTGCGCGACGAACTGCGCCATCGCGAAAAGCTGCTGGAATATTATCGCAACATCTTTTCGCAGCTGGGCGTGATCCTGATCGGCATCGGCGTTTCGCTGTTCATCTTCTTCTTCCAGCAGAACTATCAGGACCAGCGCAAGCGCGAGACCGAGCTGCAGCAGGTTCTCGCCAAACTGGCGGCGCGCGTTGCCCGCGGCGCCCCCGTCATCGAAACGCTGGGCGAGTTCGACGAGATACTGGATGAGGGCAGCGCCTATGTCGGCCCCGAACACGGCGGAAGCAACGCCGCGATCACCGCCAGGGGAACGGAGCTCGCCAAGCAGGTCGAAAAGATCCTGCTGGTCGAACGTGATGTCGATGTTCGAGACTTCGAAATTCTGAACCTGTCGCGCGACCTCGAAGCCACCTTTGTCGTCAACGAGATCGATCCGACGCTGTGGTTCAACATCGTGCGCGACGAGAACGAGATCAAATACGCGACGACGCAGTTAGCCCTCGACTACAAGGACCTGCATGACGCGATCGGCGACGAGGCGGTGGAGGCCGCGGTCGCCAAGCCCGACAAGGAACCGAAGATCAAGCACGAGGTGCTCGACATCCTCTATGACGCCGACCTGCTGCGCCAGCGCAGCAGGCGGTTTCTCGCCCGCGCCTGCTGGCTCTTCAGCAAGGGCAAGAGTTTCGTCGCCCTTGCACCGGTTGATGCGATCGAGACCGACACCAAATCGCAGCAGGAATGGATCGACCGCGCGAAATCGGTCCTGACGCAGACAAAGTCGGGCAGCGGCGACTGCTTCAAGCTGCTCCGCTACGGCCAGGCATCCTGAGCCCGCTGGTCTTTGTTTTGATGCTGTCGTTCACCCAGAATCGCCGCACGGCTCTGGGTGAAGCGATCAGTCTCCCACCCGCTGCAGCCTGCCCAGATGATTGTCGTCGAGGAACTCGATCGTCATCGCCGAGGCCTTGCCGTCGGGGCCGACGACGAAGCTCACGCCCGCCGGCCGGTCCGGCGTCTCGGCGTCGGGATGGGTCAGGAACAGATCGGCGTCGAAATGCGTCAGCGAATAGGACCGCGCTCCGGCCGGTCCGACCTCGAGCACAAGGCCGTCGCCCGCGCTCGACACGGTCACGCCGCCGATGAAGTCATTGCCGTAGCGGCCGGAATAGGCGCTGGCCGGCCGGGCCGGCCTTGGCGGAGACGGAGGCGCGGCATATTCGGCCTTGGCCGCGGCGATCGCCGGACCCAGCATCCCGGCATAGATTCCGTCCCAGACCTCGACCCAGTCCTTTTCGACTTTTCCGTCGAAGACCAGATCGGCAAAGCTGTCGGACAACCCTTCCGGGACACCGGTCGGGAAGGCGTTCGTAAGGATAACGATGCCAAGCTTCTCCTGCGGAAACAGCGTCGCCACCGTACGCGCACCGACGCTGAAGGCGCCTGCATGGCCCCAGCTCAGGCCGTGCCGGCCGAAATCAATATTCCAGCCGAGGCCATAGAAAGACTCGCCTCCGGTTACGGGATTGCGGCCGAGCGCCATCTGAGGCAGATGCGTCTGTCGCAGCGCATCGGAAGCAATCAGCCTCCGGCCGGCATAAACCCCGTCGCCGAGCACCAGGCGCATCCATTGCATGAGATCGCGCGCGCTGGAATTCACGCCGCCCGCCGGTGCCTGAGGATCGACATTGCGCTTGACCTTTGCGGCCCAGACGCCGTCGATCTTGACATGCAGCGCGGCGCGATTGGCGCGGCTGATGAAGTCCGCGTGACGGGAGCTGGTCGCGGCCATTCCAAGCGGGCGGTAGAGCTTTTCCTCCGCGACCGTCTCCCAGGGCTTGCCTGTCGGCTTCGCGGCCGCCACGGCACCCTCGGTCAGCCCGAAATTGCTGTAGGAATAGCCGGCGCGAAAGCTCGACGATGGCGACACAAAGCGGAGGCGGCGAAGGATTTCGGCGCGGTCGTAGCCGATGCCCTCAAGGTCGTCTCCGGCAGTGCCGGGAAGGCCGCTGCGATGCGTGAAAAGATCGCGGATGGTGACTTCGCCGGTGGGATAGGGATCGGCAAGGCGGAAGGCCGGATCGAGATCGGCGATCTTCGAATCCCAGGATACCACCCCGTCGCTGACCAGCGCGGCCACGACGGTAGCCGAGATCGGCTTCGAAAGGGAGGCGATCTGGAACACCGTGTCGGCGTCGACCGGCTCCGGTCTGCCGGCTTCGCGATGCCCGAAACCCTTGAGGAAGATCACCTTGTCGTCATGCACGACGCCGATGGCAAGGCCGGGGACGGCACCATCGGCGACGGCGGCTTGCGCCAGCGCTTCGAGCTTCGGCAAGGCGGCGGCGATGCGCGCGGGCGTGACGGGATCGGCCGATGCCGCGTGCGGCCAAAGCGCCAGTCCGGCGATGAAGGCCAAAACCGTCAAATGACAGAGATCCCGACCAAGCCGCATCGCGCTCCCTTCCCTGCATTCACCCTAAGATTGTACAGGCCGGCACCGGCCTGGCCAAGCCCTGCGCCGCCCTGATCATCCTCCCAATCGACTGGTGTGGCGCCGGGTGCGTCCCTCACCTCTGGGCCTGCGCCCGCCTTAGAAGATCCGGCCGTCCCCGACATCATGGCTGTGCTCTGGACACGAAAGCTTGCGTTCCTTCGCGCCCCCCTCTGTCCTGCCGGACATCTCTCCCACTTGGGGGGAGATCAGATGTGGCGCCGGCTTTCGCCAATCATCGCGGAAGGCCGGATATTAAATTCGGGTTCTCCCCGGGATTCCGCCACGCAAAAGCCGCCAAGTCAGGCGAAGGCCACAAGGGCTTTGGTTTGAATTGGGGTTATAGAATGCGGCTGGTCTGGGCGTTTTTGTTCGCGCTGGCGAGCGGCGTGGTTTTCGCGGCATCGCCGGAGGACGACTATATCGCCGCGCGCGACAAGGCGATTTCCGACATCGCGGCGCAGGAGAGCTCGAACGCGGAAGTGGAGGCGCTCGATGGCGCCAACACCAAGGCGCTGGCCGATCTGGAAAAGCGTCTTTCCGCCATTCTCGGCCCGCTTGCGGTCAAGGATTTTCCGGCAACAGGCACGATCAATCTGCAGAGCCTGAGCGCCTCCGATATTGGCTTCGGCATGCTGGACGGGCTGCGCTACGCCAAGAGCGATGCCGGCCCGAGCATCGTCGCGACGACCCGCGGGTTGGTCGAGCGCTGGCTGCGGTCCAAGGCTGACGAGGACGATGAAGGCCTCCGGCTGCCCGCCGGCATCGACGAGGCGCTCAAGCTAGACGCCTTCTATACGCAGGCGATCGGCAGCGACGCCGCATTCGTGAAGACGCTCGACTTTTCACTGAAGAAGCCCGAAGGCGCCGATATCGCCGTCGCGCGGCTCGGCGGCTGGACCCAGGATGTCGGACCGATCTACGACCAGCAGGTCGTCGTCGCGGTCGTCAAGGGCGACCGCGTCCTGGTCGCCGAGGCGCCCGCGTCCCCGCCCGTGCCGAAGATCGCGGCCTGCGAGGCGCTTTGGACCGCGGCGGACGCGGCTGCCCAGAAATTTCAGCAGGCCTATCAGAACTCGGACCTGAAGGACCAGCAGGCCTATGATTCCGCCAACGCCGCCTGGGAAAAAGGCGACGGCGATTATCGCGCCTGCATGGGCGAGCGCCTGCCGGGCGATCCGGGCTTCCCGGCACTGCTTGCCGAGGCCCAGCAGCTTGCTGACCGGATGACCGGCAAGTAGGCCCAGAGCGATGAAGCGCTGAGCTGGCTAGACACCCTTCCTCAGCTCGCGGCGGCCCTCATGTTTCGCCGGCGCCTGGCGGTGGGTCGCGCCGGCTCCACGATATGCCCGTTGGTGACATGCCCGTTCGTCACGGGCACAACATCCTGCCGGGCCCGGGCGTCCGTCACCCTGTGCAGCCGCTCGTAAGGCAGCAGCTCCTTGATGCGGGCATTCAGCGTCTCGACCTCGGCGCGCAGGTCCTCGCATTCCTGTTTCTGGATATCGAGCTGGATCTGCTCCGACGCCTGCTGCAGCGATAGCTGCGAGAGGTTGGTACTGATCACCGACAAATTCTTCTTGTCCAATTCGCTCTCGTTCCTGAGAACGGCAAGCTTCTCTTCCGCGATCTGCCGCTCGGTCACGGCGTCATTCAACTGCGCCCTCAGTCCTGTCGCCTCGGCGACCGCATCGGTCTTGTCGATGGAGGCCTGCTCGAGCCGCGATTGCAGCTCCTGGATTTCGGAGCGCAAGCCGCGCAGCTCTGCCCGGCTCCGCGCCAGCTCCGCCGCGCCATCGCTTTCGGCAATGCGGGCGGCTTCGGTTACCTCGGCAAGCTTGGCCTGCGTCGTCTCCAACGATTTCTGCAGCCGGGCCTCCTCCTTCTCGTGGCTGCCGAGCTGGGCCACAAGTTCGGCAATCCGCGTGGCTTCGTTGGCGTGGGTCGCCGCGAACTCGTCGAATTTGTGCCGGGCCTCGGCCTCGCGCTTTTGCGCCTGCTCCAGCTCGATCGAAAGCCCGACCTGCTTCTCGCGCAGCAGCTTGTTCTCGACAGCGCGCCTGTCGGCTTCGACGGTCTTGGCCGTCAGGGTCTTGACGATCTCACCGAACTCAGCCTCGCGCCTGGCGCTCTCATTGCCCATCTCGACCATTTCGAGCCGCACCGCTGCAAGCGCCTCGCGCAGCGACTCCCTGTCCTGGACGAGACTTGCCTCGCGCTGCTGCCAGGCCTCGGCCGCGCCGTCGCGTTCGCGCTGCTTGCGCGTAGCGTCAAGCAATTGTTCCGACAAGGCCTTGTGTTCGGCGCCCAGAGCGGCGTTCTCCAGCTCCAGCTCATTGGCGCGCAGCGCATCGCGATGCAGGGCGTTCAGGATATCGCGCGTCATGTGGTGCGCTGTGGCGATCTCGGCCAGCCTTGACCCGATCTCCTCCAGATGACCCTGTCCGTCGCGGAAGAGTCCGGAAACGGCTTCCAAGGCGGCCAACCGTGTCTGGGTGTGCGGCGTCAGCCGGGAGGCGGAAGCCTCGGACTGAGTCTCGCCCGGCGGATCCTCCTCGCTTGCCGCCAGGTCGGCGGCAGAATCGTATCCCGGGGACGTCTCTTCGTCAGCCGAAAGACATTCTTCGAAAGCCTCTGCCAGATCCGACTGGAGCTCTTGAAATTCCTTGTCTACGTCCTCGGCCCGTTTGATCAGGGATTTGAAATTCATAACGGCACACCTCTTACGCTCACACCCGCCGTATTACTTAACGAATTGCTAATCTAGCCCTTAACGTTCCGTACGGGAAGCCTGACCAAAAGAAGGAAGGAATTAAGGTTATCGCGGATTTCCAGAGGCTTGCGCGGTGTTCCGTCAGCGGCATCTGCGCTCAGCGCGGTAAACGGTTAGAATGGCCTGCGTCGGCCGCACGTCATCGAGCCGCAAGCGAGCACCTGGCGCCCGCTGCGGGCGGATCACTCGTTGGAAAGGGAGCCGTTCCACGCTCCAGCCAGCACCTACGCCAGCGTTGGCCGTTCCATCTAGCGCCGAGGTTCCGTCATGCCGCAGGGGCCGGACCCGTCGGTCCAACCCCTGCATCCAGGCATCAGCTCTTGATTTCGATACGCTTGGCCTGCGACTGCGCCTTCGCGGTCTTGGGCAGCATTACCGTCAGCACGCCGTTCTTGAAGCGGGCATCGATCTTGTCTTCTTCGATCTCGTAGCCCAGCGGGATTCGACGCTCGAAGCGGCCATAGATGCGCTCGGAGAACTGCCGCTCCTTGTCCTCCGTCTCGGAGCGCTTTTCACCCTTCAGCGTCAGCACGCCATCATCAAGCAGCACCTCGATGTCCTTCTCGTCCAGGCCCGGGACTTCGGCCGCCACCTTGATCTCCTTCTCGTTGTCGGAGATCTCAACGCTCGGCCAGCCGTCACCAAAGGCTGATACGCCGCCTAGGGACGGCAAGCCGGAACCGAAACCCCGGAAGACGTCGTCGAACAGCCGATTCACCTCGCGCTGCAGCGACAGGAAAGGATCGCGTTCGCCGTCGCGGAAGACACTTGGAACCTGGTTACCATTGTTTCGGCCCCAGGGAATCAGATCACGAACACTCATTTTTTTCCTCCTTTCTGTTCATCCGGAAGACAAGGCCCACAAGCGCCGGGAACATCACCC
>NZ_RZSR01001051.1:0-1968 GCF_004023265.1 Mesorhizobium sp. M1A.F.Ca.IN.020.06.1.1 | reverse complement strand
CACCAAGACCTATCTCGGCCTCGCCGGCGACACCGGCTTCAACGCCGCCATGATCAAGCTTGCCTTCGGCGAGAGGGCCGATCATTCGCACATCCGCGCAGCGCAGGCGCCGGGCGGATCGGGCGCCCTCAGGCTGGTGGCCGAGCTTCTGCAGCGCACGCGGCCGGGCGCGACGGTGTGGCTCTCCGATCCGACCTGGCCGAACCACCTGCCGGTGATGCGCGCCGCCGGCCTACAGGTGCGCGACTATCCTTATTTCGACGCTGTTTCCGGCGCTGTCCGTTTCGACGACATGCTGGCGGCGCTCAAGACCGCCACTAGCGGGGATGTCGTGCTGCTGCATGGCTGCTGCCATAACCCGACCGGCGCCAATCTGGATGCTGCGCAATGGGCGAAGATTGCCGACGTTCTGCTTGAGCGCGGCCTGCTGCCTTTCGTCGACATCGCCTATCAGGGCTTTGGCGAAGGGCTCGACGCCGATGCCGCCGGCCTGCGGCTGCTCGCCGGCAAGGTGCCCGAGATGGTCGTCGCCTCGAGCTGCTCGAAAAATTTCGCCGTCTATCGCGACCGCGTCGGTTCCGCCATGATCATGGCCAAGGACGGCGCACAGGCCGACGTGGCTATGAGCCAGATGCTGGCAGCGGCGCGAGCGCTCTATTCGATGCCGCCGGACCATGGCGCTGCGGCCGTACGCATGGTGCTGGAAGACGCCGATCTGAAGAAGGTCTGGGAGACGGAACTCGAGGAGATGCGGCTGCGCATGCTCAGGCTGCGTGTCGCCTTCGCCGAGGCGTTGCGCCGGCAATCCAACTCCGATCGCTTCGATTTCGTGGCCAGCCATCGCGGCATGTTCTCCCGCCTGGGGCTCACCGAAACGCAGGTTGAGCGGCTGCGCACCGAGCACGCCGTCTATATGGTGGGTGACAGCCGCATCAATGTGGCAGGTCTGCCTGAGGATGGCATGGACGAGCTCGCCAAGGCGATCGTTTCGGTGCTCGACTGAGCGCCGGCGCAACTGTGGACAATCGGCTTTTGCCAGCCGGCGGGATTGGTCGCCCGCCGCGGCGCGCGCTAGGGTTTGTTGCATGAAACCCTCCAAAGACATCTCCCGTCTGATCGAGATCATGGCGGCACTGAGAGCGCCGGAGACCGGCTGCCCCTGGGACATCGAGCAGAACTTTTCCACCATCGCCCCCTACACGATCGAGGAAGCCTATGAAGTGGCGGATGCGATCGCGCGCGGCGACTTCGACGATCTGCGAGAGGAACTGGGCGACCTTCTGCTGCAGGTCGTCTACCACGCGCAGATGGCGCAGGAGATTGGCGAGTTCGCGATCGGCGACGTTGTCGAGGCGATCACCACCAAGATGATCCGCCGTCACCCGCATGTCTTCGGCGACGAGAAGGCGCGCAGCGCCGGCATGGCCAAGGGCATGTGGGAGAAGATCAAGGCGGTGGAGAAGGCCGAGAAGCGCAACGCCCGCATCGCGCGCGGCCTCGACCCGGAAGATCACGGCAAGGGCTATCTCGATAGCGTGCCGGTTGCGCTCCCTGCGCTGACCCGCGCGTTGAAGCTGCAGGAGAAGGCTGCGCGCGTCGGCTTCGACTGGAGCGAGGCAGCACCCATCCTCGACAAGATAGAGGAAGAGATCGGCGAGCTGCGCGAGGCGCTGGTCACGGGCGACGCGGCACCCATCAAGGATGAGTTCGGCGACATGCTGTTTGCCGTCGTCAATCTCGGCCGCCATTTGAGACTTGATGCCGAAGCCGCGCTGAGCGGCACCAACGAGAAGTTCCGCTCGCGCTTCCATTATGTCGAGCGGGAGTTGGAGGCTTCCGGGAGGTCGTTGGAACAGGCGACTTTGGACGAGATGGAAACCCTCTGGCAGCAGGCCAAAAACGCAAGATAAGCAGCGGCCTAGCCGTGGTTCCTGCGGTTCAGCCGGGTCTCGATCTCCTGGCGGGCGC
>NZ_RZSR01001050.1:0-1969 GCF_004023265.1 Mesorhizobium sp. M1A.F.Ca.IN.020.06.1.1 | reverse complement strand
GCCATATGATAGCCGGCCTGGCCGACCGCCGAGGCCGGATAGGAGCCGCCGCGGCCGATTGGATGGATGTTCGGGATGACCTCCGCCGAGGCGCCATCGATGCGTTGCCAGCGCGCGAAGATGTGCTCGAGAAAGTCGAGATATTCGGGCGTATGCACGGCGGCGATCGGCCCAAGGCCATGGTCGTTGGGCCGTTCGATCGTCACACCGGCCGATCTTGCGCCGGCTAGCAATCTCTCGACCCGTTCCGGCTTTTCCGGATTGGGTTGCGGCGCGCCGCTGGAAAGGAAGGCCTTCGGGTCATGGCGCTTCTGTTCCTCGGCATAGAAGGCTTTCATCGTTCGTCCTCCGGCGCGTCGGCAAAGGCAAAAAAGGCCTCGCCGACAATCTTGTGCACCTGCTCGTAGCTCGACCAGCCGATGCCGAGCTTTTCATAGAAGGTCTTGGCGGTTTCGTTATCGGTGTCGACGGAGAGCCTGAGATAGACGCCGCCTGCAGCGCGACACTCCTTGGCCACGCGCCGCAACAGCTTCTCACCGATGCGGCGGCCGCGAAAGCGGTCCTCGACATAGAGGTCCTGCACAAAGACCCCGGGCCGGCCCATCCAGGTCGAAAAGATCGGAAAGTGCAGGCAGAGCCCGGCAAACTCGCCGTCGACCTCGGCGATCAAGGTCGAAAAGGCGGGCTTTGCGCCGAAGCCGTAGCGGCGGAGGTCATCCGGTGTCGAGGTGATCTCTTGATGCGCGCCGATGTGGGTACCGAGGCGCAGCAAGGCGGCATGGATGGTCTCGGCATCCTCGATCCGGCCGGGACGGAGGATAATCGTGCTCACGACAAGTACGGCGCCCGGGCACCCCCCTCTGTCCCGCCGGACATCTCCCCCGCAACGGGGGAGATCAGCAGGTGCACCGACGGCGCGGTTCCTGCAACGTCGGCGATTGGCGAAAGCGACAGCGACATCGGATCTCCCCCCTCGTGGGGGAGATGGCTGGCCGGCCAGAGGGGGGAGCGAAGGATCGCGAACATCTCAGGACGTCTCACAGCGCCATTTCACCCTCAGCCTGCAACCGGCAGATCGAGTTCCTCCGCCAGCGCCTCGAGCGAGTCGCCGATGATGGCGATCATCTCGCCGATCTGCTCGCGCGTGATGATCATCGGCGGCGCCACCATGAAATTGTCGCCGTCGACGCCGCCCTTGACCTTGCGGCCATAGATGATCAGGCCGCGCGCATAGGCGTGGTCGAGCAGGCGCTGCGTTGCCTTTTTCGCCGGCGCGATCGGCGTCAGCGTCTCCGGATCGGCGACCATCTCGGCGCCGAGCAGCAAGCCCTTGCCGCGCACGTCGGCGATGAAAGGGAAACGCTTCTGCAACGCCTTCAATTCTGCGATCAGCACATCCCCCATGGTGGCGGCGTTGGCGATGAGATCGAGCCGGTCCATTTCGCTCAGCACCGCAAGGCCGGCCGCACAGGCAAGCGGATTGCCAGCATAGGTGTGGCCGTGCTGGAAGCCGCCGGAGGCGAGCAGCGGCTCGACCAGTCGCATGGGAGCCGCCAGCGCGCCGAGCGGCGCATAGCCGGAGCCCAGCCCTTTTGACAGCGCGACGATGTCCGGCTTGCAGTTCCAATGGTCGCCGCCCAAAAATTTACCGGTGCGGCCGGCACCGCTCATCACCTCGTCATGGATGAGCAGGATGCCGTAGCGGTCGCAGATCTCGCGGATGCGCGGATAGTAGCTGTCGGGCGCGACAAGGGCCGCCGTTGCCGCGCCGCCGACGGGTTCCATGATGAAGGCGAGCACGCTTTCCGGGCCCTCGGCCTGTATCTTGTCTTCGAGCATGTCGGCATAACGGATGCCGCGCTGCTCCATCGAGAGGTTGTCGCGATCGCGCCAGGCGGCCGGCGCCGGCACCGTCGGCATCCGTTATGCCGACATGCTCGAAGACAAGATACAGGCCGAGGGCCCGGAA
>NZ_RZSR01001049.1:0-1974 GCF_004023265.1 Mesorhizobium sp. M1A.F.Ca.IN.020.06.1.1 | reverse complement strand
GGACAATAGCGAGCGCATCGGCGCCTCCTTCGTTCGCGTTAAAGGAATTGAGGCGTCGGATGGTCCGAAACGTCTAATCCCTCCGCCGGTACAAACCGGATCAGGTTCAGCGGGTTGGCTTTGTGCCTCTCAGCCGGTTCGCAAAATCAGCGTCCGGCACCCCGTTAGAGCATTTCGAGACATAGGCCCGGCCGATGCGGCGCGCAAGCGGAAGTTTCCTGGGCATCCATCAGGGTTCACCGCGGTAGCGAAGTGCGATTCCGTTTGGACGCGCCCGCTTCCGTTTCGTTGGCCGGGCTGGTAAGGGCGACGGCCATGGGCACATTCACCATCCTGCTTGGCGGCGATCTCGTCCGCACGCCTCGGCTCGATCGCCAGATCGAAGGCTCCCGCATCATCGCCGCCGATGCCGGTATCGGCCATGCCGATATGCTTGGCCTGCTGCCGGAGCTCTGGGTCGGAGATTTCGACTCGGTGCCGGCGAGCCTGCCGGAGAATCTGGCCGCCGTGCCGCGCAAGATTTTCCCGACCGAGAAGGATATGACCGACGGCGAGCTCGCCATTGCCGAGGCGCTGGCGCGCGGCGCCACCAGCCTGGTGCTGGCCGGCGCCTTCGGCGGCAAGCGCGCCGATCATGCCTTTCTGCATTTGGCTCTAAGCGTGCGGCTGGCCGAGGCGGGCACGACCGTGCTGCTGACCAGCGGCGCCCAGGAGGGCGTGCCCATCCTGCCGGGCAAAGCCGGCTTCGACTACGCCGAGGGCACGCTGTTCTCGGTGCTCGGCTTCTCCGACCTCGCCGGCCTGACGGTCTCAGGCGCCAAATGGCCGCTGGACGGTGTCGAGGTGGCGTTCGGCTCATCGCTTACCATATCAAATGAGATCAAGGGTCGGCTCGAGATCGCGCTCGAGCGTGGCCGGGCGCTGCTGCTCGCCCACCCCTATCCTCTTCCCGAAAGCTGACATGGCCCCGCCTCTTCTCAATCTGGATGGCATAAAACTGACTTTTGGCGGCACGCCGCTGCTCGACGGCGCGGCACTGAGCGCCTCCGCCGGCGAGAAGATCGCGCTTGTAGGCCGCAACGGTTCGGGCAAGTCGACGCTGCTCAAGATCGTCGCGGGGCTGATCGAACCGCAGGACGGCGAAGTATTCCGCCAGCCCTCGGCAACGGTGCGCTACCTGCCGCAAATGCCCGATATGGATGCCTTCGCCAGCGTGCGCGCCTATGTCGAAGCCGGCCTCGGGCCGGCCGACGACCCGCATCGCGCCACTTATCTGATGGAGCATCTCGGCCTGACCGGCGAGGAGCGGCCGAACGACCTTTCCGGCGGCGAGGCGCGCCGCGCAGCACTCGCCCGCGTCATGGCGCCGGAGCCCGATATCCTGCTCCTCGACGAGCCGACCAATCATCTCGACCTGTCGGTCATCGAATGGCTGGAAGAAGAGCTTGCCCGCACCTCGTCGGCCGTGATCCTGATCTCGCACGACCGCCGCTTTCTCGAGCGCGTCTCGCGCGCCACCGTCTGGCTCGACCGCGGCCAGACGCGCCGGCTGGACAAGGGGTTCGCGCACTTTGAGGAATGGCGCGACCAGGTGCTTGAAGAGGAAGAGCGCGAACAGCACAAGCTCGGCCGCCAGATCGTGCGCGAGGAGCATTGGCTGCGCTATGGCGTGACCGCCAGGCGCAAGCGCAACATGCGCCGGCTCGGCGAGCTGCAGGCCATGCGCCAGCGTTTTCGCAGCCATCGCGGCGCCGAGGGTTCGGCGACGATGGTGGCAAGCGACGCCGCTGAATCCGGCAAGCTGGTGATCGAAGCCAAGGGCATCGAGAAGAGTTTTGGCGACCTCACCGTGGTCAAGGGCTTTTCGACCCGTATTCAGCGCGGCGACCGCGTCGGCCTTGTCGGGCCGAACGGCGTCGGCAAGACGACGCTTCTCAAGATGCTGACCGGCGAGCTGCCGCCGGATGCCGGCAC
>NZ_RZSR01001048.1:0-1978 GCF_004023265.1 Mesorhizobium sp. M1A.F.Ca.IN.020.06.1.1 | reverse complement strand
GTCCCAGCTTGTCGCCGAGCGCGACAATGCCCGAGCCGAGGAAGCGCATTATCGATTCCCCGGCCTCGCCAAGCACGCGGCGGTTGGTGACGAAGCGGTTGCCCTTGAGCGAAAAGACGAAGCCCTCCGGCGTGTCGTTCGCCCACTTGACGAAGGTCGGCTCCTTGAAGCTGGAATAATAGGTGCCGTTGACCTCGATGCTCGGCACCTGGCGGCTGGCAAAGTGCAACTGCTTGGCCTTGGCGAGCTTGTCCGGATAGAAGGAGGTGTCCCAGGGCTCGAAGGTCCAGCCGCCCATGCCGGAGCGGATCTTTCCTTGGATCATCGTCTTCCTCCTCCGAGTTTTGAGTACGGCTCAGGCTGCTTTGTCGACCGGCTTGGCCATGTCGACCAATATCCATCCTGGCCGGTATGGGTTGGCGCGGCGACCCGTCTCCCGATAGCCGTAAGCCGAATAGAGCGCGATGTTCCGCTCCATGCGCGAATTGGTGTAGAGCCGCACCTCCGGCACGCTCCATGACCGCGCCTGCTCGTCGGCGAAGTCGAGCAGCCTGATGCCGAGCTTCCTGCCCTGGAAGGCCGGCGAAACGGCAACGCTGAAGATCATGGCATGATGGTCGTGCCGCTCGAGGACAAGCAGCCCGGCCAGATCGGAACCATCCTCCAGCAGCCAGACCTCGCCGCGCGCAATGCGGGGTGCATAGTCCTCGGTCACCGGGATCGGCGGCGCGCCGAACAGGGCGGTATAGGGGGCGTAGGCGTCCGTGGTTATCGCGACGACAGCTTGGAGATCACCTGCAAGCGCTTGCCTGATCTTCATTTGAGACTGTTCCAAACGCTTGCCGACCCACTTGCTCACTCGGCCGCTTCGCGCTTGCCCCCGGGGCGCCGCTCCAGAAGCTCCTTCAGGAACTGGCCGGTGTAGCTGCGCTTTTCGCGCACGATCGCTTCCGGCGTGCCGGAGGCTACCAGCTCGCCACCGCCGTCGCCGCCCTCGGGGCCGAGGTCGAGCACCCAGTCGGCGGTCTTGATGACTTCGAGGTTGTGCTCGATCACCACCACCGTGTTGCCCTGGTCGACCAGCTCATGCAGCACTTCCAGAAGCTTGGCGACGTCGTGGAAATGCAGGCCGGTGGTCGGCTCATCCAGGATGTAGAGCGTCTTACCGGTCGCCTTGCGCGACAGTTCCTTGGCCAGCTTGATGCGCTGCGCCTCGCCGCCGGAGAGCGTCGTCGCCTGCTGGCCGATGTGGATGTAGCCGAGCCCGACCTGCTTCAGCGTCTCCAGCTTGTCGCGCACGCCGGGCACCGCCGAGAAGAACTCGACGCCTTCCTCGACCGTCATGTCGAGCACGTCGGCGATCGACTTGCCCTTGAACAGCACGTCCAGCGTCTCGCGGTTGTAGCGCTTGCCATGGCAGACGTCGCAGGTGACGTAGACGTCGGGCAGGAAGTGCATCTCGATCTTGATGACGCCGTCGCCCTGGCACGCCTCGCAGCGGCCGCCCTTGACGTTGAAGGAGAAACGGCCCGGCTGATAGCCGCGCGCCTTAGCCTCCGGCAGACCGGCGAACCAATCGCGGATCGGCGTGAAGGCGCCGGTATAAGTGGCGGGGTTGGAGCGCGGCGTGCGGCCAATCGGCGACTGGTCGATATCGATGACCTTGTCGAGGAACTCCAGGCCCTCGATGCGATCATGCTCGGCCGGATGCTCGCGCGAGCCCATGATGCGGCGTGAGGCCGCCTTGAACAGCGTCTCGATCAGGAAGGTCGACTTGCCGCCGCCGGAGACGCCGGTGACGCAGGTGAAAGTGCCGAGCGGGATCTCCGCCGTGACGTTTTTCAGATTGTTGCCGCGCGCGCCGACGACCTTGATACGCCGGTTCTTTTTCGCCTCGCGGCGCACCGCCGGCGTCGCGACCTCGAGCTCGCCCGACAAATACTTGCCGGTGATCGAGGCGGGCGTCGCCATGATCTGC
>NZ_RZSR01001047.1:0-1980 GCF_004023265.1 Mesorhizobium sp. M1A.F.Ca.IN.020.06.1.1 | reverse complement strand
GGACGAGTTCACCGATCACGCCAAGCCTGAGAAGATGTATGCCGACGCGGGCCTCGACACGACCGGCATCGTGCGGACGGTCTTCGCCGCACTCGGCCATGGCATGCAGGCGCAGCGCGCCTGAATCGAAACCTCAGCTCTCCGATTGAGTTTGCTGGCTGCGGCTGCAACTGTTTGTTTACGTTTTCATTTGGCCGTTCGGTTACCTTGTCTTTTGGCCGATTTTCAACGGGCGCCCTGCTAAAACCCTGGTCCTAGGCAGGGGATAAGAACAATGAATTCGTTCCTTTGCGGCATGGCCCTGCTGAGTGCCATGGCCGCGCCGGTGGCAGCCGAAACGCGTTACGACCGCAACCTCGAAAAGGCGGTGATGGACATCGTTGCCGGCAAGATGGGCAACATCCGCGGCGGCTTCTCCTACAAGCAGGCTCCCCAACTGGTGGTTCCGCAGGAAGCCGCGCCGACGGCGCCGGCTCCTGCTGAGCCGCGCGAGCAAGCCTCCCACAATGACGGCCTGATGCCGGCGGTCGAGCGCCCGGTCTCGCGGACTATTTTCTAAAACCACATATCGCGCACGCAGCGGCCGTCGCGCGGCAGGTCGTCGAACGTTTCGAGGCCGTCGAAATGCTCGATCGGCAGGTCGGCGACCGCCTCCGGCGGGGCCAGCCTGACATTGACGGCGATGCGAGTGCGGCCGCTCGAGCCGGGAAGCAACCCGCGCCAGGCGAGCACACAGGCGCATTTCGGACAGAACAGGATTTCCAGCGCGGGCTCGGCCACCTCGACCCTCCTGTAGGAGCTCGTCGGACCTGCGATGCGGATGCGCTCGTCGACATAGTCATAGGCCCAGAGCGTGCCGTAGCGGCGGCAAAGGGTGCAGTTGCAGGCGGTGATCGATCCCGGATCGCCTTCCAGCGTCCAGTGAGCGGCGCCGCAATGGCAGGTTCCCTTCAGCATGGCTCCTCCTCGCCCGGGTGAGCGGACTATAGGCACCGGCATTCTGCCGTGCCCCGCGCCATATTCAACAGGGCTGCCATTGCCTTCGCCGCCGGCTTTCGCCAATGAAGGCCGATGAGTTCCTCTTTGCCCGCCAGCGCGCGTCCGCGTCTCGACGAACTGCTCGTCGCACGTGGCCTGTTCGCCAGCCGTTCCCGCGCCCGCGACGCGATCGAACGCGGCACCGTCACTGTCGACGGCGCAGTCGCCCGCAAGCCGGGCCAGCCCGTCGCGCCACACTGTGTCGTTACCGTCGACGATCCGGCGCAGGCCTATGTGTCGCGCGCGGCGCTGAAGCTGATTGCCGGCCTCGACCATTTCGGCCTCGATCCCTCTGGGCATGAGGCGCTCGATATCGGCGCCTCGACCGGCGGCTTCACCCAGGTGCTGCTCGAGCGTGGTGCTACCCATGTCACGGCGATCGATGTCGGTCACGGCCAGATGCACCCGGAAATTGCCACCGATCGGCGGGTCACGGTCATTGAAGGGCTGAATGCGCGGGACCTGACCGCCGCCGATCTTGGCGACCGCGATCCGGATTTCCTGGTCTGTGATGTCAGCTTCATCTCGCTGAAGCTGGCGCTGCCGCCGGCGCTGGCCTTGGCGGGCGAGGGCGCCAGGGCGCTGCTTCTCGTCAAGCCGCAATTCGAGGCGGGTCGCGAGGCGATCGGCAAGGGCGGACTGCTCAAGGACCCGAGCGAGGCCGAGCGCATCGCCGCCGGTTTGCGCGGCTGGCTTGCCGGCATGCCGGGCTGGCGCGTGCTCGGGCTGCATCCATCGCCGATCGAGGGCGGCGACGGCAACCGCGAGTTCCTGCTCGCCGCGATCAAGGACGCGGCATCGCCATGAGCGCGCGCTTCACCATCACAAGGCTCGGTTCGCAGGGCGACGGCATCGCCGGTGCCGATGGCGGCGAGGTCTTCATCCCGTTCACGCTGCCTGGCGAGACGGTCACCGCCGCGCGCCGGAAGGACCGCGCGACGC
>NZ_RZSR01001046.1:0-1980 GCF_004023265.1 Mesorhizobium sp. M1A.F.Ca.IN.020.06.1.1 | reverse complement strand
CTGCAATGCGGCGCATTTGGCTCCAACTCCTGCCTGATCTTCAATTATCAGCCCGAGATCGGCGGCGGCCCGCGTCTGCATAAGCATCCTTACGCGGAGATCTTCGTCATCCGTTCCGGCACCGGCCTGTTCACGGTCGGCGATCGGCAGATAACGGCCACCGCAGGCCAAATTCTGATCGTGCCGGCCGACACGCCGCACAAATTCACCAATCTCGGCCCCGGTCCGCTCGAGACCACCGACATCCACGAGAACGGCAGCTTCATCACCGAATGGCTGGAGTGATGCGGCTTATTCGAGAGACAGGCCCTGTCCGCGGACCGATTCCCGCCTAGTTCTGTCAGTCGGAGCGATCGGACAGGTGAAGGCCGGGCGGATGGAAACTTCCAGCATCGAGGTTGAAGGACTGACCATTGCGATCCGCGAAGCCGGACCACGGGATGCGCCCGGCCTCGTGCTGCTCCACGGCTGGCCTCAAAGTTCCCATGCCTTCGAGAACGTGATCGGTCGGCTCGCCACCGATCAGCGCGTGATCGCGCCGGACCTGCCGGGTATAGGCGGCTCGCGAGGCACGCGCAAAACCGGTGAGAAAGCCCATCTGGCCAGGGTGATAGCGGCCTTGATTGACGCCTGCGGCCTGCGACAGGTCATAGTGGCCGGCCATGATGTCGGCGGCCAGATCGTCTTCGCGCTTTTGCGCAACCATCCGGAAATCCTCTCCGCCGCTGCGATCATGGATGTTGTCGTTCCGGGCGTGGCGCCGTGGGACAAGGTCATCCGCAATCCAAACCTCTGGCATTTCGCCTTTCACGCGGTTCCTGCTCTCCCGGAACTGCTGGTTGGGGGTCACGAGCGCGCCTATTTCGACTTCTTCTTCGACACCCTTTCGAAGGAGAAATCCGCCATCCCGGCCGAAGCAAGAGACATCTACGCCAAGGCCTATTCGCGGCCGGAAAGCCTCAAGGCGGGCTTCGACTGGTACCGCGCCTTTTCCGAGGACGCCAAGGCCAATGCCGTTCCGCCGGCAAGCCCGATCGATACGCCGGTGCTCTGCCTCAGGGGCGCTGCCGAGACCGGCGAGATCACCGATTACCTCAATGGCTTGAAGGCCGCCGGCCTCTCCAATATCGAGGGCGACATCATCCCCGATAGCGGGCACTTCGTCGCCGATGAGAATCCCGGAGCGCTCGCCTTGCGCCTGGCGCGCTTTCGGAAGGAAGTCAGCGCTTAGCTGGCGCCGAGCCTGGCCAGCACCGCCCGCGGGATGTCGTATTCGCGGATCACGGCGTCATGCTTGCGCAGCCCGCAGAGTTCGCGCTGGATGAAATAGGCGTGGACGGCTTCTGCCGCTTCTTTCAGCAGCCGGTTGCGATCCCCGCCTTCCCCATTTTCGCGCAGCTTCGCCAAGGCCTCGTCGACGCGCTGGCCGGCGCGACCGAGGGCGGCCGCCTTTTCAGCGAGTATTTCGTGGCCGAGCAGATCGAGAGCGCTTTCCTGCGCTCCTGACCGTCCGAAATTGCTGGGCATTCTGATCGACATGGCTGCGTTTCTACTCCGCCGGGCGCGTCTCTTCCAGCGCGCTTTCCTCATTGAAGAGGAAGCCGCCGGACTGCCGTTTCCAAAGCCGCGCATAAAGGCCGTCCAGCGCCACCAGCTCATCATGCGTGCCTTCTTCGACGATGCGGCCGCCGTCGAGCACGACCAGCCGGTCGAGCGCTGCGATGGTGGAAAGCCGGTGGGCGATGGCTATGACGGTCTTGTTCTCCATCAGCCTTGCCAGGTTTTCCTGGATCGCCGCCTCGATGTCGGAATCGAGTGCCGAGGTCGCCTCGTCTAGGATGAGGATCGGCGCATCCTTGAGGAAGAGGCGGGCGATCGCCACGCGCTGGCGCTGGCCGCCGGAGAGCTTGACGCCGCGCTCGCCGACATAGGCTTCGTAGCCAAGGCGCTCGCGATTGTCGCGCAGCCCCATGATGAAGT
>NZ_RZSR01001045.1:0-1990 GCF_004023265.1 Mesorhizobium sp. M1A.F.Ca.IN.020.06.1.1 | reverse complement strand
CTGCGCTCGGTCTTCGCGCCGGGCGCGGAATTGAAGACCGAAGCGCGCCGCCCGACCGAGGAAGCGGGCTACGTCGCGTCGGGCACTTTCGAGCTCGAGATCGGCGGCGTCTGGCATCGGCTCAGCGAAGGCGACTCGTTCCGCTTCGAAGGCAAGCCGTTCCGCTGGCGCAATCCTGGCGCCGAGCCGGCGGTCGTCATCTGGGTGGTTTCGCCACCGGTGTACTGAACCAATGCATGCCGCCCAAAACTGTGCCGCGGTTTTTGGGCCTGCGTGAAACAAAGAATCAAAAGCGCGTCCTGACGCGCTTTGGACGTTGGAGGAGAACATGGCCGGTTTGCCGACCACGGCACGCGTGGTGATCATCGGAGGCGGTGTCGTTGGCGCCTCCTCACTTTACCACCTTTGCAAGGCGGGCTGGACCGACTGCGTGCTCTTGGAAAAGAACGAGCTGACCTCCGGCTCGACTTGGCACGCGGCCGGCAACGTGCCGACCTTCTCGTCGTCCTGGTCGCTGATGAACATGCAGCGCTATTCTACCGAGCTCTACCGGGGCCTCGCCGACGCGGTCGACTATCCGATGAACTACCATGTCACCGGCTCGTTGCGGCTCGCCCACACCAAGGAGCGCATGCAGGAGTTCCAGCGCGCCAAAGGCATGGGCCGCTATCAAGGCATGGACATCGACCTCGTCGGCCTCGACGAGATCAAGCGCCGTTACCCCTTCATCGAGACGCATGAGCTGAAAGGCGCGCTCTACGACCCGAGCGACGGCGACATCGATCCCGCGCAATTGACGCAGGCGCTTGCCAAGGGTGCGCGCGACATGGGCGCGAAAATCATCCGCTTCTGCCCGGTCACCGGCGTTCGCCGCGAAAACGGCGAATGGGTGGTGGCGACGCCGCAGGGCGAGATCCGCTGCGAGATCGTGATCAATGCCGCCGGCTATCGCGCCGCCGAAGTTGGAAAAATGTTCGGCCGCGAAGTGCCGATGATGGTGATGAGCCATCAATATATCCTGTTCGAGGAAATCCCCGAGCTGGCCGCATGGACCAAGGAACAGGGCAAGAAACTGCCGTTGCTGCGCGACGTCGACACCTCCTACTACCTGCGCCAGGAAAAGACCGGCATGAATCTCGGTCCCTATGAGCGCAATTGCCGCGCGCATTGGGTCGGCCACAACGATCCGATGCCGGAGGATTTTTCATTCCAGCTTTTCCCGGACGATCTCGACCGTCTCGAGCATTACCTTGCCGACGCCGTAGCCCGTGTGCCGATCCTCGGCACCGCAGGCCTTTCCAAGGTGATCAACGGGCCGATACCTTACGCGCCGGATGGCAATCCGCTGATCGGTCCGATGCCCGGCGTGCCGAATGCTTTCGAGGCCTGCGTCTTCACCTTCGGCATTGCGCAAGGTGGCGGCGCCGGCAAGGTGCTGGCCGAATGGGTGACCGAGGGCCAGACCGAATGGGACATGTGGTCCTGCGATCCGCGCCGCTTCACCGCCTTTGCTTCGGCACCCGACTATTGCGTTGCCAAGGGCATGGAGATCTACGGCAACGAATACGCCATCCAGTTCCCGCGCCACGCCTGGCCGGCCGGCCGCGACCGCAAGCACTCGCCGCTGCATGAGCGCGTCAAAGCGCGGGGTGGCCAGTTCGACGCTTATAACGGCTGGGAGCGCGCCACCTGGTACGCGCAACCGGGCGACGACATTTCGGAAGAATCAACGCTGACTTTCCGCCGTGACGGGCCATGGCAGCAGCGCGTTCGCGAGGAATGCCTGGCTGTGCGCGACGCAGCCGGCATCCTCGACTTGCCCGGCTTCTCGCGCTTCAATCTCGAAGGTGAAGGCGCCGCCGAGTGGCTGGCCCTGCAGGTCACCGGCCTCGTGCCGAAGCCCGGCCGCATCGGCCTGGTTTATTTCGCGGACGATAAGGGCCGCATCGTTACCGAAATGTCGGTCGTGCGCCATGGCGAGGACCAGATG
>NZ_RZSR01001044.1:0-1992 GCF_004023265.1 Mesorhizobium sp. M1A.F.Ca.IN.020.06.1.1 | reverse complement strand
TGCCGGGACCGCTCGCCATCCTGCTGATGGCGCTGGCCGCCGCGCCGGCCAGCGCCATCAGCAGGATGGCGAGCGGTCCCGGCATCGGGATGGCGCCTACGGCACAACTCGCAACCGCGCCGGCCAGCAGCTGGCCTTCGGCCCCGATGTTCCAGAATTTGGCGCGGAAGGCGATCGCCACAGCAAGGCCGGTGAAGATCATCGGCGCGGCGCGCACCAGCGTCTCGGTGATTGCGTAGCTGTCGCCGAGCGAGGCCGAGAGCATCACGCCATAGGCCTCGATGACACCGGCGCCGGCGACGGCGATGAGACCGCTGCACAAAACCAGCGCGACGGCGATGGCGAGTAGCGGCAGTGCGAGATTGAACCAGGCCGGCGTCGAGCTGCGGACTTCGAGACGGAACATCAGGCGTGCTCCCGAGGCAATTCCATAGCTCTACGCCCTCCCCTCCGCGCCGGTCATCAGCAGCCCAAGCCTCGCGACGGTGGCCTCCGGGCCGGAAAGCGTGCCGGCGATGCGACCCTCATACATCACCGTGATGCGGTCGCAGAGCATCAGCAATTCCTCGAGATCCTCGCCAATCACGATGATCCCGCAACCCTTCGCCCGCATGGCCAGGAATTTTTCGTGGATGAACCGTGCAGCGCCGATGTCGAGGCCGCGCGTCGGCTGCGAAACGATCAGCACCTTCGGGTCGAAGGCGAGCTCGCGCGCCAAAAGCGCCTTCTGCAGATTGCCGCCGGAAAGCGCGCCGGCGCGCGTCATGGGCCCGGGACAGCGTATGTCATAGGCCTTGATCTGCGCTTCGGCGAAGGCGCGGATCGCCACCGGATCGAGCAGCCCCATGCGGCTGAAGGCCTCGGTGCCGATGCGGGGCAGCACCATGGAGTCGGCTAAAGGCAGGTTGGTGACCAGCCCGGTCGTCATCCGGTCCTCCGGAATGCGGCCAAGGCCGAGCGCCTGCAGCTCGCGCGGCGAAAATTGCGCAACTGCTTTGCCGGCTATCGTCATCGAACCGGCACTCGGCGACAGCATGCCGGAGATCACATCAGCCAGCGCCCGCTGGCCATTGCCGGAGACGCCGGCAACGCCGAGGATCTCACCGGCGCGGACGAAGAGCGAGACCTCGCGCAGCGGCGTGCCGCCATGGCTTGAGGTGGAGATGCCGTCGAGCGTCAGCACGGGCGCGCCCGGCGTCGAAACCTCCTTGATCGGCGGCATGATTTCGTGGCCGCACATCAGCTTGGCCATCTCGGCCGAGGTGGTTCCTGCCGGATAATCGACCCGGCCGGCGACCTTGCCATGCCGGAGCACGACGCAGCGATGGGTGAGCGCCCTGACTTCGTTGAGCTTGTGCGAGATGAAGATGATGCCGAGCGCTTGCGCCGCCATCGAGCGCAGCGCGGCGAAGAGGCCATCGACCTCGCTGGGCGCCAGCACCGCCGTCGGCTCGTCGAGGATCAGGAGCCTGGCGCCGCGAAAGAGCGCCTTGATGATTTCCAGCCGCTGCTGCTCGCCGATCGAGAGCGCCGAGACCGGCAGGCCGGGATCGAGATGCAAGCCATGTTGGCGACCGATCTCCTTCAGCCGCGCCAGCCCGCCCGTGCGGTCGATGCGGCCGGACTTGCCGGCAATGCCGATCAAGAGGTTTTCCAGCACCGTCAGCCGCGGCGCCAGATGAAAATGCTGATGCACCATGCCGATGCCGGCCGCGAGTGCATCGGCCGAATTTTGGATGGCGACCGGCCTGCCCTCGACCAGGATCTCGCCCGCATCCGGCGCATAAGCGCCGAACAGCACGTTCATGAGCGTCGTCTTGCCGGCGCCGTTCTCGCCGAGCAGGCCAAGGATCTCGCCGGGGGCGACGCTGAGATCCACGCCCTCGTTCGCCTTGACGGCGCCGAAGCTCTTGGTGATGCCGCGCATTTCGATCAGTGGGACGGGCAAGGATGCTCCTAATATCCCTCCCCCTCGAGGGGAGGGTGGCCTGC
>NZ_RZSR01001043.1:0-2004 GCF_004023265.1 Mesorhizobium sp. M1A.F.Ca.IN.020.06.1.1 | reverse complement strand
GAAAGAACCAGGCGCAACAAGGCGCGCACGCCCTTAAGCCGCTTACGGCACTTGTGCAGTCCCTGCTCCGGCTTGTCGCGCGCCGTCTCGAGTTGGCCAAGCGCCTTGCCGATCTCGTCAGCCAATATGCGCCTGACCTCGCCGGTCAGCGGCAAGCGCGGATCGATGCGAAAGCTCATGCGGCTATCTCCGGAATCCCGCCGAGGGCCAGCGACGCGTTGTAAAACCTCGACTCACCGGTGACCTCGCGACCGAGCCAGTCGGGCAGCATTTCGTCAGGCACGTCCTCCGGCGTCTCCAACTCCGCGACCACCAGCCCCGAGAGCACTCCGCCGAACACATCGACTTCATAGAGATAGCCGCGGTGCCTAACATGGTGACGTGTCTTCTCGATGACACGCCCGATCGCGAAGGCCATCAATTCCTCGGCCTCGGCGAGCGGGATCGGATATTCGAATTCGTCGCGCTCGCGCGCCTTGTTGCCGAACTTCAGCGTCAGCGCGGCGGAGCCTCCGTCGCTGATGCGTACGCGAACCGTGCGTCCAGGCTGCGCGGCGACGTAGAACTGACGAATGCGGATATGCGCCTCGACCAGGCTGCGCCAGGCGGGATCAGCGACCAGGAACTTGCGCTCGACTTCCTTGCCCATGGCCGCGCACTAAAGCCCGCCCGCAGGAAGATGGCAAGCCGCGTTGGAATTCAATTTGACTTTAATCAATCGATTGATTAAATAGGTGGAATGAGCAAACAAACGAACGCCAAAGGGCCGCAACGCGAAGCCTCTCCCGCCGATCAAACGCGCGCGGCGCTGGTGCAGGCCGCGCTGAAGCTGTTCGGCCGGCAGGGCTTCGACGGCACCTCGACGCGCGAGATCGCGGCCGAGGCCAAGGCCAATATCGGCTCGATCGCCTATCATTTCGGCGGCAAGGAGGGGCTGCGCGCCGCCGCCGCCGACTTCATCGTCGAGACCATCCAGGGGATCGCCGGCCAGGCGCTCGGCGCACCCCAGCCGGCGGCCCCTTCGAGCCCGGAAGCCGCCCGGGCGCAGCTCTTTGCCGCGCTGGCGCGGATGGTCGGCTTTGTCGTGGCAAGTCCCCAGGCCGGCGAGATCGTACAATTCGTACTGCGCGAGCTCTCGCATCCGACGGCGGCGCTCGACCGCATTTATGCCGGCGTGTTCGAACCGACGCATCGCCGGCTGTGCCAGATCTGGGAGCAGGCGACCGGCGAACCGGCCGAGAGCGAGGCCACGAGGCTCACCGTGTTCACCATCATCGGGCAGGTCATCTATTTCCGCATCGGACGCGAGGCGGTGATGCGCAGGATGGGCTGGCGCGAGATCGGCGACAAGGAGGCCGCCAAGGTCGTGGCGGTCGCGACCGACAACCTCAGGGCAATGCTTGCGGCGCGCGACGCAGCCGCCGGCAGGAAGGTCAAATCATGAGCTTACTCTGTTCGCTGCCGCTCGCGGCCCAGCTGTTCGGCGCCTGCGCGCCGGCCGCCCCGCTTGCCGTCGGCTATGTCGAAGGCGAATATGTGCTGCTGGCGCCGATCGAAGTCGCGCAGGTCGAGACCGTGACGGTCAAGCGCGGCGACCGTGTCGAGTCGGGCGCGCCGGTGGTGACGCTGGAAAGCGCCGATGCCAAGATTGCCGTGGCGCAAGCCCAGGCCGCGCTCGCCCAAGCGCAGGCGCAGCTTGCCGACCTCAAGGTGGGCAAGCGGCCGGAAGAGATCGCCGTGCTCAAGGCGCAGGTGGACATGGCGAAGGCGCAGGCTGCCGACGCCAAACGCAAATATGACCGCGCCAGCGATCTCTACAAGCGCGGCACCGGCACCCAGGCCGATTACGACACGGCCTCGGCTTCGCTGGAGACCGCCAACGCGCAGGTCGGCCAGGCGGAGGCGAACCTTGCCGTCGGCGGCCTGCCGGCGCGGGCCGAAACGATCAGAGCTGCCGAGAACCAAGTCAAGCAGGCGCAATCGGAATTGGGGCAGGCCGAGTGG
>NZ_RZSR01001042.1:0-2004 GCF_004023265.1 Mesorhizobium sp. M1A.F.Ca.IN.020.06.1.1 | reverse complement strand
GCCCGACACGCGGTCGAGCAGGCTGACGATCAGCTCCGCCGACATCCTGGCCATCAGGCGTCATCCTTCGCAGCTGCAAAGACGAACTCCGGCACGAGCTGATGGAAGATTTCCATCAAGGCCTCCGCGTCATTCCAGACGAGCTTCTTGAGCGCCGCCGCCGGCAGGCCGCAGAGCCGGGCGAGCAGATCGCGGTTGCTGATCTCGGCATTCGACCAGTCGTCGATGTCTTCGAGAAACGGCGGCCGCATCCGGATGCGCATGAGGCGTTCACCATTGAGCGTGATCGGGAGCCGCAATGTCAGGGACCGGTAGTCAGCGTCCGCGAGTTCGGTCTCCACCTGTGCCTCGTCGTGCGCGCCCGCACCGATTGCGACGGGCGCAGCTTCGTCGATCCCGGTCATGAATTGCTCGATCGCGTTCTTGTCGACCATTATTCGATCCCGAGCAGCACGCGGGCCTTGCCCAGTTCATCGACGCCGAACTGGCGGCGGCGGGTGGTGAAATAGTCCCAGTAGAACCATTCCTCGTTGTCGACCGAGAGCTCGTAGTGCGTCACCTCGCCGATCTGGTGATCATGGCCGAAAGCCGAGGCGCGGTCGAAGGCGTCGGGCGCGATGCGGCTGACGATGCCGCGGATGACCGTCTTCGCCTGGAAGGCGTCGCCGGTCTGCTTGTTCTTCAAGACGCCGTAGCCGGTGAAGTTCAGCGGCTGGTTGGTGCCGACGCCCATGGCGCGATAGCTCGACTTGGCGAAGCCGGCGAGCTTGAAGGTCGGCTGCAGCGCCTTGATGGCGTTCATGCCGAACTCGACCTCGCCGGGCGCGCCGCCGCCGAGATGGGCAACGGTCACCTGCTCCAGCGTCGGGAGCCCGAGCGACTGGAGCTTGATGTGGTTCGAATCTTCCGGGTCTTGGTCGCCGACGAAGAGGTTGACCTGTTCGAGCAGCAGCAGTTTCTCGGCCATGACTGGCGTTCCTTTTGAGAGGTTTCAGAGTGTACGGGCGAAGCCCGCAAGCCCGACTGGGCGTCGCGGCTCGTGCCGCGCCCCGCCGGAGCCGCAGGCGGCAAAGCCGCCGGTGCGCGGCGTGAGGCAGATCAAGAAACGAGATTTTGGCGAGCCAAAAGCTCGTCGATCGTCGCCTGCAGGGCCGGTGCATAGGGACGGCTGGTCATGGTCAGGCGGCGGAACACCGGCGCTTCCTCGAATTGCGCGTCGATATAGATATGGCCGGAGCGCAGATCCTGCGCGTTGTTCAATTCCGGATCGAAGCGGCACTTGAAGCCGAGGATGTCGCCGTTCGCCTCGGCCTTGGCGAGGATGTCGTGCACGGTGTTGACCACCGACTGGATCGTCTGCGTGGTCAGGTTGAACTTGCCCAGGAACTGGCGCAGCGTGCGCAGGCAGGTCAGCTCGATGAAGTCGCGGCCGCGCACCTTGTGATATTGCTGCCAGATCGTCTGGTCCGACAGATTGTCGGTGCCGATATAGACGAAGCCGCCATCGGCGATGGCGAAGTCGTCGCCGCTGTCGCCGCGCGCGATGATGCCGCCTTGGGCGGCCAGGATTTCCTGTCCTTCCGTCGAGCCGTCGGTGAGCGAGAAGCGGTAGTTTTGCTCCGGCCCGACGATGCCGTAAAGCGCCTGGTTGGCCCAGGAGCGGAATGGCCGGCCGTCATTCTCATAGTCGCGGCGCACGGCGACGCCGGCGACACGAGGCGCGGCGGGGCGGGTTACGACATCGCCGGACGCGTCGAGGCGCTTGATGCCGGGCGTCACCGGGATCAGACGGTCGGACGACAGCGTCTCGCGCCACTGTGTGAAGGCGGCAAGGCCGTTCGGCCCATCGACGATCGCCACGGCGAGGATCTTGTTCAGCACCTCGGGCAGCGCCGCGCAGACGGCGTTGGCGAGTTCCTCGACTTCTGCCGTCGAGGTCGGCAGCACCTTGCCGGCGTCGACGCCGCCGCCGCTCAACGTCTCCTTCAGCGGCGGGGGAAGGGA
>NZ_RZSR01000103.1:0-9850 GCF_004023265.1 Mesorhizobium sp. M1A.F.Ca.IN.020.06.1.1 | reverse complement strand
GTCTTCCGCCTGGCGCGCGCGACGACCATCCTGGCGGCCGGAGCGGCGGAAATCGCCGCGATCGATACCGTCTTTCCGGATTTCCGCGACATGGCCGGTTTCGAAGCCGAATGCAGAGAGGCCGAGCGCGACGGCTTTACCGGCAAGATGGCGATCCATCCAGCGCAGGTGCCGGTCATCAACACCGCCTTCACGCCCTCGCCGGAAGCGGTCGAACGATCGCGGGCGATCGTCGACGCCTTCGCGGCGGCGGGAAATCCGGGCGTCGTCGGCATCGACGGCAAGATGTATGATCGGCCGCACCTACGGCTTGCGGAGCGGCTGCTGGCACGCGCGAGAGCGGCGGGACTTTCAGCCTGAACCGCCAATTGCCAGACAATGGGGATCAGTTTGTAGCGGACGTGAGCCGTGTAGCCCTTTCGGTTAATCCTTGCTCCAGCGCGGCCGCCGCATCGAGAAAATCTCGTTCACGCTGGCATAGTCCATATAGCCGAGCCGGGCGACATTGCCGGCCCTGACGATGTCGAACAGGCCGTCCCTGAGATAAGCATCGTCGATGTGGACCCCGACGACCTCGCCGGCGACGACGATGGCGCTGGTCTCGGCGCCATCCAGTGCCCGCGGCCGAAATATCTCGGTCACCTTGCATTCGAGGGCGGCGGGCGCTTCCGCCACGCGCGGCGGCGCGACGAGGCGCGACGGCGCCATGGCGAGATCGGCATAGGCGAACTCGCTGACGCCGCGCGGCGCATCGACGGCGGTGCGGTTCATCTTCTCGGCAAGCTTGCGGCTGACGAGATTGGCGACGAATTCGCCGGTTTCTTCAGCGAAGGTGGCGCTGTCCTTCGCGCCTTCGGATGAGAACCAGACGATGAAAGGCCGCGTCGAAAAGGCATTGAAGAAGGAATAGGGCGCCAGGTTGATCTCACCGGCCTTGTTCAATGTCGAGATCCATCCGATCGGGCGGGGTGCAACGATCGCCTTCGACGGATCGTGCGGCAGGCCGTGCCCCTTGGATGGCTCGTAGAACATCTCAGCCGGCCCACGGCCCGGCATAATCGGCATAGAGCTTCGCCGGATCGGGTCGGGGCCGCTCCGGCGCCGGTCCCTGGTACGAGCCGATATGGACGAAGCCGATGACGCGCTCCTGCGGCGACAGCCCGAGGATCGCCCTGCCCTCCGCAACGTCGGAATACCAGTTGCTGATCATGTTCGTGCCATAGCCCAGCGCGTTGGCCGCGATCATCAGATTCATAGCCGCCATTCCACCCGACAGGAACATCTCCCATTGCGGGATCTTTGGGTTCTCCCGCGGCACGGAGACTACGCCGATCACCAGCGGGGCGCGCGAGAAGCGCGCCAGTTCCTGGTTGCGGCGCCCCTCCGGCAACGGTCCTTCGCGCTGCTCGGCAAGCGCCGCGAGCTTCTTGCCGATCTCGACCCGCGACTCGCCGCGGTAGACGATAAACCGCCATGGCTCGAGGCGGCCATGGTCTGGCACCCGCGACGCCGCGGCGATCATCGTGGCGATTTCCGCATCGCTCGGCGCCGGCTCCTTGAGGTCCGGAATCGGCGCTGAACTGCGGGTCAGCAGGAAGTCGATGATCGGCGACGCCATGGGCGCAAGTCTCCTAGCATTCGATTTTGAGCTGAAGCGCGCCATCGGGAGATCGGGCGGCTCGGGCAATGGCGCAATTATACGCCGGATAAAGAGCCCTGGCGGAGGGCGGCAGGCTCTTGAGCCTTGAAATTGCCACCGCCTTGGGCTTCAACGCAAGGCATGTTTGAGGGGACTCTGCGCCTTTTCGTGGTCGGGCTCATCGCCGCGTTGCTTGCGGTGCCGGTTTCGTTCGCGCTGGCCCAGAACGCCAACGATGTCGGCAATATCAAGTTGCCGGGCATTTCGAGCTATGCGACGCCGAAGAGCGAGCGGTCGCTGGCGCTTGGCAGCGGCGGAGCGATCACCCTTTCTGCGCAACTGACCGACAAGGGCGCCGACATCACCCGCGGCATCGTCTGGCGCGTCTTCAAGCCGGAACCGGCCAGCGACGGCAAGCTGCCGATGGTCGCGTCCGCGCATGGCGGCACGGCGGTGTTCCAGCTCGACCCCGGCAGCTACCTGGTCCACGCCTCTTACGGACGGGCCGGCGCCACCAAGCGCATCACCGTCGGCAAGGACGCAAAGCGAGAGAGCCTCGTTCTCGATGCCGGCGGCTTGAAGCTCGATGCGGTGACGTCCGGCGGCGCGCACATCGCGCCAAAGAAGCTCCGCTTCGCGATCTATGAGGGCCAGGCTGAGACCAATGGCGACCGCGCGCTGATCGCCCCCGATGTCGAGCCGAACACGGTGGTGCGGCTGAATGCAGGCACCTACCATGTCGTCTCCACCTATGGCGCGGTCAACGCCGTGATCCGCTCCGATATCCGCGTCGAGGCCGGCAAGCTGACCGAGGCCACCGTCGAGCACCGCGCGGCCGAGATGACGATGAAGCTGGTGCGCGAGCCCGGCGGCGAAGCCATTGCCGACACCTCCTGGTCGCTGCTCAATGAATCCGGCGATCCGATCAAGGAAGCCGTCGGCGCCTTCGCCTCGATGGTGCTGGCCGAAGGCCAATACACCATCATCGCCAAGAACCGCGACCGCATCTACCAGAAGGATTTCACCGTCATGGCCGGCCAGAACCAGGAAATCGAGGTCGTGGCCAACGAATCGTCCGCCATCGATCCCGAGGAGGGCGCGGACTAAGCTGCTCAGGCGGCTTTGCGCATCCGCTTGGTTAGAAACGGCGTGCGTCCGCGCCGCGCCGCCGCCGGAGCGAGATCGAAAACCGCTTGGTAGAGCCTGTCGAGCAGCGCCTTGCGGTCGCGCAACGGTTCGAGCTCGCTCCACTTCAGCACATCGCCGATGCGCACCTCGATCGCCTTGCCCGACAGCCGGGCGAATTCGCGGATTAATAGGGAGGTGCGCAGCGTCAGCGACGCCTTGCCGACGAATTTCGCCACGCGGTTGTCGCGCTCGGCCATGTTCATCGGCCCACTGACGAGATGGAACAGACGGCCGTTCTGGCCGGAGAAATGCAAAGGGATGACCGAGGCCTTGGCCTCCTGGATGAGCTTGGCCGGAAACATCTTCCACGGCAGGTCGATCGCCCGGCCGAACCCCTTCGGCGCCGTGGCGACGCCGCCGGCCGGAAAAACGACGATGGTGACGCCTGCCTTCAACAGCCGCACCGCCTCGTGGCGCACGGCCATGTTGTTCTTCAGCGCTTCCTTGGTCTCGGAAAAATCGATCGGCAGCGAATAGGCTTCCATCTCGCGGATCCTGAGCAGATCCTTGTGGATCATGACCCGGAACGGACGGCCGAGCTGCTCGGCGAGCGACAGCACTGCAATGCCGTCACCGATGCCGAAGGGATGGTTGGCGACGATCACCAGCGGACTATCCGGCACATTCGCCGGCGGCCAACGGCCGGCGTGGTGCACCCTGACGTCGATCAAGTCCAGCATGCGGCTGAACACACGGTCGCCCGTTGGAGCGACCTGGCGCCGCCACAAGTCGTAGAGCACGGCAAAGCGGTCGCGGCCCGACAGGCCTTCGACGGAATGGATGAACCACCGCGTCAGCGCCGGCTGATGCCGGTTGGCGTAGGAGAGCTCGGGAACCTTTCCCGCGGTTTCAGCTTGAGCATGGCGGCTCGGTTACAAGGTTGGCGTGACAGGCGTGTGAAGATGGCGGTGGACTATGTGTCACCGCCATTCGAGAAGCGATTGGAGATTAACGATTTTAGGCCGCGCGGCGCTTGCGGTCCGGAGAGACGGCCTCGTCCGCCAGCAATTTCACGGCGTCGCCGAGCTTCAGCGATTCCTGGTCGCGGGAGCCGAGACGGCGGACATTGACGGTTTCCTCTTCCGCCTCCCGCTTGCCGCAAACGAGAATGACCGGAACCTTGGCCAGGCTGTGCTCGCGCACCTTGTAGTTGATCTTCTCGTTGCGCAGATCGGTTTCGGCGAGCAGCCCCGCAGCCTTCAGCCGCTCGACCACCTTCATTGCATACTCATCCGCGTCTGAGGTGATCGTCGCCACCACCACCTGCAGCGGCGCGAACCACAGCGGGAATTGGCCGGAATAGTTCTCGATCAGGATGCCGAGGAAGCGTTCCATCGAGCCGCACACCGCGCGATGCACCATCACCGGCTGCTTCTTCTCCGAATCCGAGCCGATATAGAAGGCGCCGAAGCGTTCCGGCAGGTTGAAGTCGACCTGCGTGGTGCCGCACTGCCATTCGCGGCCGATGGCGTCCTTCAGCACATATTCGAACTTCGGCCCGTAGAAGGCGCCCTCGCCCGGATTGACCGAGGTCTTGATGCGATTGCCGGAGCGCGTGCGGATCGTCTCCAGCACATTGCTCATGATCGCCTCGGCATGGTCCCAGGCCTCGTCTGTGCCGACCCGCTTGTCGGGCCGCGTCGACAGCTTCACCGCGACCTCCTCGAAGCCGAAATCGGCATAGGTCGACAGGATCAGATCGTTGATGCGCAGGCATTCCGCGGCGAGTTGCTCCTCCGTGCAGAAGATATGCGCATCGTCCTGCGTGAAGCCGCGCACACGCATCAGCCCATGCAGTGCGCCCGACGGTTCGTAGCGATGCACATTGCCGAACTCCGCAAGCTTTACGGGCAGTTCGCGGTAAGACTTCAACCCATGCTTGAAGATCTGCACATGGCCGGGGCAGTTCATCGGCTTCAGCGCGAAGACGCGGTCGTCGTCGGTGTCGTCACCGGCGACGGTCACCTTGAACATCGCGTCGCGATACCAGCCCCAGTGGCCGGACGTCTCCCACAGGCTCTTGTCCAGCACCTGCGGCGCGTTGACTTCCTGGTAGCCGTGCTCGTCGAGGCGGCGGCGCATGTAGTTGACCAGGTTCTGGAACATCTTCCAGCCCTTGGCGTGCCAGAAGACGACGCCCGGTCCCTCCTCCTGAAAATGGAACAGATCCATCTCGCGGCCGAGCTTGCGATGATCGCGCTTCTCGGCTTCCTCCAGCAGCATCTGGTATGCCTCGAGCTGCGCCTGGTCGGCAAAGGCGATGCCGTAGATGCGCGTCAGCATCGGGTTGTTGGAATCGCCGCGCCAATAGGCGCCCGCCACCTTCATCAACTTGAAGGCGTTGCCGATCTGCCCGGTCGAAGCCATGTGCGGACCGCGGCAGAGATCGAACCAGTCGCCCTGCGCGTAGATCTTGATATCCTGATCCTCGGGGATAGTGTCGATCAGCTCGACCTTGTAGCGCTCGCCCTTGTCGGCAAAGACCTTCTTCGCCTTCTCGCGCGACCACACTTCCTTGGTGAACGGCCTGTTGCGGGCGATGATCTCGCGCATCTTCTTCTCGATCACCGGGAAATCGTCCGGGGTGAACGGCTCGTTGCGCGCGAAGTCGTAATAGAACCCGTTCTCGATCACCGGCCCGATGGTCACCTGCGTTCCCGGCCAAAGTTCCTGCACCGCCTCGGCCAGCACGTGCGCCGCGTCGTGGCGGATGAGTTCCAGCGCGCGCGGATCCTCGCGGGTGATGATCTCGACCTTGCCGGACCCGCCGAGCGGATCGGAAAGATCGCGGACGGTGCCGTCGAGGCTATAGGCAACAGCCTTTTTCGCCAGCGATTTGGAGATCGATTCGGCAAGGGCGGCGCCGGTCATCGCGGCGTCGTACTCGCGGACGGAACCATCGGGAAATGTCAGGGAGACGGAATTCAGCATCATCAGAGTTGTCCTATCCAGTCCCGCAAACGAGCGCGGGTGGTGAATGCATGTCGCAGGAATGTGCTGGAGCATGCAGGGTTGGCCGGAGGCGCCAATCACTTGGACGCTGGCGGGCGGCAGTCTTTTATGAGGAGTTTCCGCCGCCGTAAAGCCGCAAGCCGTTCTATTTGATGAGCCCCGGAAGATCCTTCAGGAAAGCCGCCCGCGTCAGCCCCTTCGGCAAGATCGAAGCCGGGCTCGCGCGCTGGTCGCAGACGCCCTCCTGGTAAAGCGTCACGCCGCTCCCCGAATCCTCGACCAAAATGCAGTGGATGTCCTTGAGCGGCGCCGACTGCGCCCGCATCGGCAGGCCGAGAATCCAGGCCAGCAGGAACAGAATAATGGCAATGAAGAAGGGATAGCGGTCCATATGGCGCATCGAAGCTCACTCCGGGAAAGGGATTACGCGGAGCGGCTTAGCGAGGCGTCTTGTCTCGATTTTGTCTCAAATTGGCAGTGTTTGTGCAGGCTGACGTTAACCCTACCGGATCGTAAACACGGGCTGCGAAACGCTGCCGCAGTCAGCCATCTGCGTCATCGCGCTTCCTGCCGATCTGCCAATAGTGCCACGGCATGAACCAGACATAGCGCGGCGCAAGCGTCTCCGGCACGCGGTCGATGCCATGCGTCCCGAACGGCCCGCAACGCGAGACCCGGAACAGCGCCAGCCAGCCCCCGGTCCACAATCCATGGCGGGCGATTGCCTCATGCGCGTATTCGGAACAGGTCGGCAGATGCCGGCAGCTATTGCCGACGAAGCCGGAAAGCGTCAACTGGTAGAGGCGCACGAGCGACGTGCCGAGGACGCGGCCCGGCGTCTTGCGCCAGGGTCCCTGCCAGTTTCGCCCATGCCGGACCGGCCGGACACCATGGATATGTCCTGAATGGTCTCCCATCCGCACTTCTCCTCAGCCAGCTTCCTTGTGCGTTAGATGTGGGCTTCGAGCCGGGAACGCAACGACCTTTTATCGCTCATCGCCTGGAGTGCCGCACGGGGTGGCTTGCCGGTCCACTCAGCGTGCGGGGAAACGAAGCGAGTTCGCCATAACCGGGCAAGCAGCCCAGGAGATCGCCCTCAAGCAGCCTCTCCGGCGCGCTTCTTCTCGATCTGGCCGATCGCGTCGACCACCGCATCGAAGGTCAGCATGGTCGAGGCGTGACGTGCCTTGTAGTCGCGCACCGGCTCCAAATATTTCAGATCGGCGAACCGGCCTTCCGGCGGCGCGCCGTTTTCCTTGAGCATCTTCAGCATGGTCTCGCGCACGGCGCGCAGCTCATCGGCGTTCGCGCCGATGACATGCTGGGCCATGATCGAGGAGGATGCCTGACCAAGCGCGCAGGCCTTCACGTCATGAGCGAAATCGGTCACCACGTCGCCATCCATTTTGAGGTCGACTGTGACGGTCGAGCCGCACAGTTTGGAGTGCGCTCTGGCGGTCGCATCGGGGTGGTCGAGCCGGCCGATCTTGGCGATGTTTCCGGCGAAGCTCAGGATTTTCGCATTGTAGACGTCGTCGATCATATTTTTCCAATCCGTCGCCGCCAAGCGAACAGGCTTTGCCGCTGTTGCGTCTTCCTTTCGCTGTGCACGACCATATATAATGATGGCAGCCGGGCATCGACAAGGCAAACTCAAGCCATTGTCATTGCTCATCTGTTCACGCCGCTTACGGGCTGGAAACCGGGCGAGTTTCACCCGAAAGGTCGTGGTCCGTTCAACTCGTCCCACCTCTGAGTGGGACTACGGGAGACGCCTTTATGGATGCCGTCATCAAGAAACTCATGCCCCCTTCCTCCTATATGGAGAAGCCTGTCACCGATCGCCCAAGCGAGGCCGAGGTCGAAGCCGCCGTGCGCACGCTTTTGCGCTGGACCGGCGACAACCCTGATCGCGAGGGCCTGGTCGACACGCCGAAGCGCGTTACCAAGGCTTTTCGCGAGATGTTCAACGGCTATGACATGTGCCCGGCGGAGGAGCTTGGCCGCACTTTCGAGGAAGTGGCCGGCTATGACGATCTCGTCATCGTCAGGGACATCAAGTTCCACTCCCATTGCGAGCACCACATGGTGCCGATCATCGGCAAGGCGCATGTCGGCTACCTGCCGGACGGCAAGGTCGTGGGTCTGTCCAAGATCGCGCGCGTCGTCGACATCTTCGCCCATCGCCTGCAGACGCAGGAAGCGATGACGGCGCAGATCGCAGGCGTCATCCAGGACGTGCTCAACCCGCGCGGCGTCGCCGTCATGATCGAGGCCGAGCATATGTGCATGGCCATGCGCGGCATCCGCAAGCAGGACTCGACCACGCTCACCTCTACCTTCACCGGCGTCTTCAAGGACACGCCCGAGGAACAGGTGCGCTTCGTCACCATGGTGCGTGCCTGATCGCCGGCTGCCGGCCTTCAGACCATGGTCCCGAAAAGCGGGACCCGGTTTTCGGATAAGATCATGGTCCAACAAAAAGACGAACCGGCAATGTCGGCACTGCAATTTCCCAAAGCCCCGGCAGACAAGAAGGCGCTGGAGGAAGGCACCGTCCTTTCTCCGCGCTTCGATGCTGCCGGCCTCGTGACCGTCGTCGTCACCGACGCCGGCGACGGCATGGTTTTGATGGTCGCGCATATGAATGCCGAGGCGCTGGCGCTGACGCTCGAAACCGGCATCGCCCACTACTGGTCGCGTTCCCGCAACGCGCTGTGGAAAAAGGGCGAGACGTCGGGCAACGTCCAGCGCGTCGTCGAGATGCGCACGGATTGTGACCAGGACGCGATTTGGTTGCGCGTCAAAGTATTGGGCCAGGACGCAACTTGTCACACCGGTAGGCGTTCCTGCTTTTATCGGACGGTGGGGCTCAGCGACGGCAAGGCGGTGCTTGCCGACGATGGCAGCAAGCCGCTGTTCGATGCGCAAGAAACGTATCGGAAGCCGGTGTGAACCATTCGATATTCACAAACCACTCATATTCACTATTCTCAAACATCCTTGTGATAGAAGGGACACGGGACAAGGGAGATCATGATGCTCGAATGGGCGTCATTGCGCAGCAGACCTGACGTTCAGGAGGCCAACGGCCTTGCATCGTCCGGCGGCGTGCTCGATCCGAAATCGGCGAAGAAGATGGGCATCTCGCTGGCGCTCGGCGGCGGCTGTGCGCGTGGCTGGGCCCATATCGGCGTGCTGCGCGCGCTGGACGAAGCGGGCATCGAAGTTTCGATGATCGCAGGCACGTCGATCGGCGCGCTGGTCGGCGGCTGCTATCTTGCCGGCAAATTGGACGAACTGGAAGAGTTCGCCAGAAGCCTGACCAAGCGGCGCCTCTTCGGACTGCTCGATCTCAATCTGCGCGGCAGCGGCCTGTTCGGCGGCATGAAGCTCGATGCGCGGCTGCGCGAACATGTCGACGGTATCCGTTTTGAGGAACTGTCGAAGCCCTTCGTCGCCGTCGCTTCCGAAATCCGCACCGGCCACGAAATCTGGCTGTCGAAAGGTTCGCTCATCACCGCCATGCGCGCGTCCTACGCGTTGCCCGGCGTCTTCGAGCCCGTGAACTGCAACGGGCGCGTGCTGGTCGACGGCGCGCTGGTCAATCCGGTGCCGGTCTCGGTCTGCCGTGCTTACGAGCAGCCGCTGGTCGTTGCCGTCAACCTCCACTACGATCTGTTTGGGCGTGCCGCGGTGATCAAGCACAGCGCGGGCGAACTCGTCATCGAGAACGACGCGCCGCGTCCCGGTCAGGTCAATCCCCAGCACCCGCCGCACCAGACCCGCCTCGGCATCACCGGCGTCATGGTCGAGGCCTTCAACATCATCCAGGACCGGATTTCGCGCGCCAGGCTCGCCGGCGATCCGCCCGACATGTCGCTGCAGCCGAAGCTCAGCCATATCGGACTGACCGAGTTCCACCGCGCCGACGAGGCGATCCGCATCGGCTATCAGGCGACCATGTCCCAGATCAGCGAATTGCGGCGGCTGCAGACGGTGCTCGCCTGATCCGAAGCGTCAGTCAAGCAATCGCGGCATCTGTGATGCGGAATTGCACTGAGCGGTTGC
>NZ_RZSR01001041.1:0-2005 GCF_004023265.1 Mesorhizobium sp. M1A.F.Ca.IN.020.06.1.1 | reverse complement strand
ACCACCACAACCTCGTCGACGAGCCCGCGCCATTGCGTGGCGAACATGCCGATGGTGGCCGAGCCGCAGCCGACGCGCATGCGATGCTCGATCTTGCCGTCGATGACCGGCGCCTTGCCAGCCTCGACAATGACCGTCGCACCGCCGTCGATGGTGAGCTCGACCGGCTTCCTGTTGCAGAGGTTGAGAAGCGCGTCGCAAGTCGCGCGGCCTTCAGCCTTGGAGCCGCCGGTCAAGTGATGCACGCCGCCAAGCGACAGCATCTGCGAGCCATATTCGCCAGTGGTGACGTGGCCGATCGCCTCGCCTTCCGAGCGCACGGTCGCCGTCTCGTCGCCGATGTGGCGGTCCGTATCGATCTTCACCTTGACGCCGCAATAGGAGAAGATGCCCTCGGTGACGACGGTGACGAGATCGACGCCCTCGACCTCCTGGCTGACGATGAAAGGTGCGGGCTTGTAATCCGGGTAGGTGGTGCCGGCCCCGATCGCGGTGACGAAGCGGCGGCCGGTGTTGACCAGCTCACCACCCCACTCCTCGCCCTCGGCGACGAATGGCACGACCGCGCCGCCGGTCTCGGCCGCGTGGTCGAGGATGGTCAGCGGATCCATGCGCACGATGCGCCCGCCGACATTGCCGTAGCGGTCGCAGGCGCCGGTGCGGCCGTCGGCGATGTAGCACATCACCGGACAGGCATCGCAGCGGATCTTCTCCGCCACCTGCTTCTCACCGGGATCGTGGGTTTCGAAACGTTCGGCAAGCTCGCTCATCGGCGCGCCTCCTTTTCGCGGATCGCCGCCAGGATGCGGCTCGGCGTCGCCGGCACTTTGGTGACCAGCACGCCGGTGGCATGTCGGATGGCGTTGAGGATCGCCGGCGCGGTCGGGATCAGCACATGCTCCCCCAAACCCTTGGCGCCGAAAGGTCCTTCCGGGTCCGGAACTTCCACCAATATGTGCTCGACCGGCGGCACGTCGCCGATGGTCGGGATGAGGTAGTCGTGCAGGTTCTCGGTGCGGCCGGGGATATATTCCTCCATCAGTGCCATGCCGATGCCTTGCGCGATGCCGCCCTCGATCTGCCCCTCGACCAGTACCGGGTTGATGGCCTTGCCGACATCATGCGCGGCGGTGATCTTGAGCAGCTTCACCGTGCCCAGCTTGAGATCGACCTCAAGCTCGGCGATCTGGGCGCCATAACCATAGACGGCGTAGGGCTTGCCCTGGCCCTTGGCGTCGAGCGGCAGCGTGGGCGGATCGTAGGTCTCTTCCGCGACGAACACCAAGCCATCGGCATCGATCTTCAGTGTACGCAGATCGATGCGTCGCGTCGCATCCACCTCGCGGATGGAGATGCTTGCGCCGTCGAGCGCGATCGTTGCTTGATCGGACACATTGGCGAAACGCAGGATCTTTTCGCGCAGCGCGCGGCCCGCCTTCTCCGCCGCCTTGCCGGTGACAAAAGTCTGGCGCGAGGCGGATGTCTTGCCGGCGTCGGGCGTGATGGCGGTGTCGGCGCTCTTCAGCCTGAACTTGTCCAGCGGCAGGCCGAGCGCGTCGGCGCAGATCTGGCTGATGACCGTGTTGGAGCCTTGGCCGATGTCGACGGCGCCCTGGTGCAGCACGACATCTCCGGAGGCCGAGACGCCGACCTTGATCGTCGAAGGATTGGGCAGCGAGGTGTTGCCGCAGCCATACCAGCAGGAGGCGACGCCGACGCCGCGCTTGCTTGCCGTGTTGATGGCGTTGAAGGCTTCCGCATCGCCAAGCGCGCGCGCCCAATGCTGCTGAAGCCTCTCCAGGCATTCACTGATGCCGACGCCCGACTCCAGCCGTTGGCCCGTGACCGTTTCGCAGCCGTTTCGAAGGCAGTTCTTCAGCCGGAAATCGAGGCGATCCATGCCAAGCTTGCCAGCGAGCGCGTCGTAGAGCGTTTCCTGCATAATGGTTGCCTGCGGCACGCCGAAGCCGCGGAAGGCGCCGGCGATCGGGCCGTTGGTATGGAT
>NZ_RZSR01001040.1:0-2013 GCF_004023265.1 Mesorhizobium sp. M1A.F.Ca.IN.020.06.1.1 | reverse complement strand
TCGCACAGACGAGGTTCCCGACGCCAAGGCGGCGCTCGAAGGCGCACGCGACATCCTGTCGGAGCAGTTCGCCGAGAATGCCGATCTGGTCGGGAAGCTGCGCGCCTATATGAAGGAGCGCGCCTTCCTGCGCGCCAGGGTCGTCGACGGCAAGCAGGAGGCGGGCGCGAAATTCTCCGACTATTTCGATCATGTCGAGCGCTGGGCGAACGTGCCCAGCCATCGCGCCTTGGCCATGCTGCGTGGCCGCAACGAAGAGGTGCTGTCGCTCGACATCGAAGTCGATGCCGACGATCAATCGCCGGTGAAACCGGTCGAGCGGATGATCGCCAACGCCTATGCGATTGGTAGCACCCTGCCGGGCGACCGCTGGCTGATGGAAGTGGCCGGCTGGACCTGGCGGATAAAACTATCGCTCCATCTGACGCTTGATTTGATGCGCGACCTGCGCGAGCGGGCCGAGGACGAGGCCATCCATGTCTTTGCCCGCAACCTCAAGGACCTGCTGCTCGCCGCGCCCGCCGGCTCCCGGCCCACGATGGGTCTCGATCCCGGCATCCGCACCGGCGTCAAGGTGGCTGTGGTCGACGGTACCGGCAAGCTGGTGGCGACGACCACCGTCTATCCGTTTCCGCCAAAGAACGATGTGCGCGGCACGCAGGCGGAACTTGCCAGGCTCATTCGCTTCCACAAGGTGGAGCTGATCTCGATCGGCAACGGCACCGGCAGCCGCGAGACCGAGAAGCTGGTGGCCGACATGCTCGCCAGCCTGCCGTCCGACGGCGGGCCGAAGCCGATCAAGGTGATCGTCAGCGAAGCCGGCGCGTCGGTCTATTCAGCCTCGGCGACGGCGGCCGCCGAGTTTCCCGACCTCGACGTGTCGCTGCGCGGCGCGGTGTCGATCGCGAGACGCCTGCAGGACCCGCTCGCCGAGCTGGTCAAGATCGAGCCGAAGTCGATCGGCGTCGGCCAGTATCAGCACGATGTCGACCAGTACCGGCTCGGCCGCTCGCTGGAGGCGGTGGTGGAGGATGCGGTCAATGCTGTCGGCGTCGACCTCAACACGGCATCGGCGCCGCTCTTGGCGCGCGTTTCGGGACTGGGGCCATCGCTTGCCGAAGCGATCGTCGCGCATCGCGACGTCGGCGGCCCGTTCGCTACGCGCCGCGATCTGCTGAACGTGGCGCGGCTTGGACCGCGCGCGTTCGAGCAGTGCGCAGGCTTCCTGCGCATCCCGAACGGCTCCGAGCCGCTCGACGCTTCATCCGTGCATCCGGAAGCCTATGGCGTGGCAAAGAAGATCGTCGCCGCCTGCGGCCGCGACGTGCGCGCGCTGATGGGCGACAGTGCCGCGCTCAAGGCACTTGACCCTCGTGTTTTCGTCGACGAGCGCTTCGGCCTGCCGACGGTACGTGACATCATCGCGGAACTGGAAAAGCCCGGACGCGACCCGCGGCCGGGCTTCAAGACGGCGACCTTTGCCGAAGGCGTCGACGACATCAAGGACCTGAAGCCCGGCATGCTGCTCGAAGGCACGGTCACCAATGTCGCCGCCTTCGGCGCCTTCGTGGACATCGGCGTGCACCAGGACGGGATGGTGCATGTCTCGCAGCTGGCCGACCGCTTCATCAAGGACGCGCATGAGGTGGTAAAGGCCGGCGATGTCGTGAAAGTTCGAGTGGTCGATGTCGACATCAAGCGCAATCGCATCGGCCTCTCGATGCGTAAGGATGGCGGCCAGGGTGGGGCGCCTCGGGTCGGCCAGCGCGACAGCGGCGGCGGCAAGCCCGTACCGCGCTCGCCGGCGCCGCAGCGCCAGCCTGAAAAGCCGTCACAGGGTGCGTTCGGCGCGGCGCTCGCCGAGGCGATGAAGCGGAAATAGCTACCACGCCAGAACAGCCGGCTCCTTCTCAACCTGGCCCCGCAGCCAGTCGCGAAAGCTGGCAACCGGCGGATGGCCGCGCTTGGCGTGCGGCACGACGAGATAATAGGCACTGCGGCTCTGCATCGGCT
>NZ_RZSR01001039.1:0-2013 GCF_004023265.1 Mesorhizobium sp. M1A.F.Ca.IN.020.06.1.1 | reverse complement strand
CGCCGGATCGGCGGCGGAGGCGGTGTTGAGCGGCAGGGCCAGCAGAATGGTTGAAAAAGCCAGTTTCTTGAGCATTGAGCGTTGAATTTTCATGGCGAGTTCCCTGTCCTGAAAAGTGTTTTTGAATTCTACTCCATCACCATTCCGCGACGAACGGGTCGGGAACAAGGCGTTTCCCGGCACATTTGTCGAAAACGGCGATGAAAAGCAAACCCGGCCGGCACGCATTGCATGATGCGGTGAATTTGTCATGAAGACCGCGGCTCTCCTGCGCCGGCGCGTTGCCTGCCCAGATAGAGGGCGCATGTAACAGATTGATGTTGGCCGGTTAGCCCGCTTGCTGCCGGGGCCGGTTGCAGAATGGGCAAACTGGAATGTTCAACTTGCCGCTTCCGTGAAATCCTTCACGTCGCCATTTGCGACGAATCCGCCGACTGCCAACCCGGCGCTTGCCGCGAATCACCCGCTCGGCTAGTCCAAATCCATGGGCAAAAGGCATTTGCCGCCTGAAGACAGTGGCGGCGGCGACAACATCGAACCGGTCGATCTGAAGGAAGCGCTCGAGAAGCGCTATCTCGCCTATGCGCTGTCGACCATCATGCACCGGGCGCTGCCGGATGTGCGGGACGGACTGAAGCCGGTCCATCGCCGCATCATGCATGCCATGCGGCTCTTGCGGCTCAACCCGGATCAGGGCTTCGCCAAATGCGCCCGCATCGTCGGCGAGGTGATGGGTAAGTTCCATCCGCATGGCGACCAGTCGATCTACGACGCGCTGGTGCGGCTCGCGCAGGAATTCTCGATGCGCTACCCGCTGGTCGACGGGCAGGGCAATTTCGGCAATATCGACGGCGATAACGCCGCCGCCATGCGCTACACCGAGGCGCGCATGACGGAGGTGGCGACCGAGCTGCTTGCCGGCATCACCGAGGACGCCGTCGACTTCCGGCCGACCTATAATGAGGAGGACGAGGAACCCTCCGTTCTTCCCGGCGCCTTCCCGAACCTGCTCGCCAACGGCTCGTCCGGGATTGCGGTCGGCATGGCGACCTCGATCCCGCCGCACAACGCCGCCGAGCTTTGCGACGCGGCACTTCATCTGATCGAGCATCCGGACGCGCCGGTGGCGAAGCTGATGGATTTCGTCCAAGGGCCGGATTTCCCGACCGGCGGCATCATCGTCGATAGCCGCGCCTCGATCCTCGAAGCCTATGAGAGCGGCCGCGGCGGTTTCCGCGTGCGCTCCAGATGGAGCCAGGAGGACCAGGGCAGGGGCACCTGGAGCATCGTCGTCACGGAGATCCCCTATGGCGTCCAGAAGGCCAGGCTGATCGAGAAGATCGCCGAGCTCCTGATGGCGCGCAAGCTGCCGCTGCTCGAGGACGTCCGCGACGAAAGCGCCGAGGATATCCGTATCGTGCTGGTGCCGAAGAGCCGCAGCGTCGATCCAGGCATCCTGATGGAATCGCTGTTCAAGCTGACCGAGCTCGAAAGCCGCTTCCCGCTCAACATGAACGTGCTGTCGCGCGGCAAGGTGCCGAACGTCCTGTCGCTGAAGGGCGTGCTGAAGGAATGGCTCGATCACCGCCGCGACGTGCTGATCCGCCGCTCGAGATATCGGCTGGGCGAGATCGAGAAGCGGCTGGAAATCCTGGCCGGCTATCTGATCGCCTATTTGAACATCGACGAGGTGATCAGGATCATCCGCGAGGAGGACGAGCCCAAGCAGGTGATGATGGCCCGCTGGTCGCTCACCGACAATCAGGCCGAAGCCATCCTGAACATGCGGCTGCGCGCCCTGCGCAAGCTGGAAGAGATCGAAATCCGCAAGGAGTTCGACGGCCTTACCGAGGAGAAGAAGCAGATCGAGGCATTGCTTGCCTCCGACGCCAAGCAATGGGCGACGATCAAGTGGGAAGTCGCTGAGGTTCGTAAGAAGTTCGGTCCGGAGACCGAGCTCGGCAAACGCCGCACCCAGTTCGCCGACGCGCCCGAGCATGACCTCACCGATAT
>NZ_RZSR01001038.1:0-2021 GCF_004023265.1 Mesorhizobium sp. M1A.F.Ca.IN.020.06.1.1 | reverse complement strand
GCGGCACGGACCGCCCACTGTTCCATGGCGAATTCCCGTGCACGCCGCCGGTCACGCTTGGCCACGAATTCTGCGGCATCGTCGAGGCGGTCGGCGACGCGGTGTCCGGCATCGCCGTCGGCGATCGGGGCACGGGCGACCCCAACATCGCCTGCGGGCGCTGCAGCCAGTGCCGGGCCGGCCGCGTCAATTTGTGCAGCAATCTCAGGGCCATCGGCATCCACCGGGACGGCGGTTTCGCCGATTATGTCGTGATGCCGCAAGGCCAGGCCTTCCTCCTGCCCGGCAACCTCCAGCCGACGCATGGCGCCTTCTGCGAGCCGCTGGCCTGCTGCCTGCACGGCATCGACCTCGCCGGAATCAGGCCCGGCGACTCGGTGGTGGTGCTCGGCGGCGGCGTCATCGGCCTGCTCACCATGCAATTGGCGAAGCTTGCCGGTGCCGCGACCATCATCCTATCGACCAGGCAGGCCTCGCGCCGCGCGCTGGCCGAAGAACTCGGCGCGACCGCTACGGTCGATCCAAGCGCCGTCGATCCCATCGAGGCCATCGCCGGAAAAGCCGGGCTTGTGCCGGGCGGCGTCGACGTGGTGCTGGAATGCGCCGGGGTTCGCGACACGGTCGAGCAGTCGATGCGAATTGCCAAGGCCGGAGGCACGGTGGTGATCGTCGGCGTGATGCCGCAGGGGCAGAAGGTGGCTTTCGAGCCTTTCGACGTGCTGTTCCGGGAGTTGAAGGTCCTCGGGTCCTTCATCAATCCCTTCACGCATCGACGCGCCGCGGACCTCATCGCGTCCGGCGCGATCGAGATCGACAAGCTGATTTCCAGGCAGGTGCCACTCGAAGAGGCGCCGCAGGTGATCTCGAACCCAGCCGCCCCCGGCGAGGTCAAGGTGCTGGTCGTGCCGGGCCGGACCTGAAGTCCTGCAACGTTGGCGATTGGCGAAACCGGCGGTGACAGCGCCCTCTCCCCGTCACCATAGGGGAGAGGGCTAATCCCCGGCTACAGCTTGCCGTTACGCTGCTGCACCATCATGAAGGTATCGTAGTTGTATTCGGCGACCTGGGCCCAGAGATAGTGCTCCTTGCGGAAGCCTTTGATGGATTCCCAGATCTTCTTGAACGGCGCGTTGTTGGCCTCCATTTCGGCATAGACTTCGTTGGCCTTTTCGAAGCAGGCAGCCATGATTTCCTGGCTGAAGGGGGCCAGCTTGGCGCCGCTGGCGACCAGCCGCTTCACCGCCGCCGGATTGAGGTAGTCGTATTTCTGCAGCATGTTGGCGTCGGCGGCTTGCGCGGCCGTGTGCACCAGCGACTTGTAGGCGGGCGACAATTCCTCGTATTTGGCCTTGTTGAACATCAGATGCACGGTCGGGCCGCCTTCCCACCAGCCGGGATAGTAGTAGTAGGGCGCGACCTTGTAGAAGCCGAGCTTCTCGTCGTCATAAGGGCCGACCCATTCGGCGGCGTCGATCGTGCCCTTTTCCAGCGCCGGGTAGATGTCGCCGCCGGCGATCTGCTGCGGCACGACGCCGAGCTTCTGCACCACTTTGCCGGCAAAGCCGCCGATGCGCATCTTGAGGCCGGAAAGATCGGCGACCGTGTTGATCTGCTTGCGGAACCAGCCGCCCATCTGCACGCCGGTGTTGCCGCCCGGCAGGCCGAATAGGCCTTGCGTTGCAAGGAATTCGTTGAAGAGGTCAATGCCGCCGCCATGATAGTGCCAAGCGTTCATGCCGCGCGCGTTAAGCGAGAACGGCACTGCGGCACCCAGCGCCCAGGTTGGGTCCTTGCCCCAATAGTAATATGCCACCGTGTGGCATGCCTCGACGGTGCCTGCGGCGGTGGCGTCGGCCGCCTGCAGGCCGGGAACGAGCTCGCCCGAGGCGAAGACCTGAACCTGGAAATTGCCGTCGGTCGCTTCCGACAGCATTTTTGAGAACACTTCCGCACCGCCATAGATCGTGTCGAGCGATTTCGGGAAGGACGATGCCAGCCGCCAGGTCACTTTCGGATTGGAC
>NZ_RZSR01001037.1:0-2027 GCF_004023265.1 Mesorhizobium sp. M1A.F.Ca.IN.020.06.1.1 | reverse complement strand
GTCTGGTCCCAGCCGCGCGCACGATCGATCAGGTGCTGCGCTCCGAAAAGCTGATCTCCGGCTCGCAGATCACCAATGTCGGCGGCGCCGGCGGCACGGTCGGCCTGCCGCAATTCGTCAACCAGTGGAAGGGCAAGGGCAACGCGCTGATGGTTGCCGGCATGGTCATGGTTGGCGCCATCATCGCCAACAAGGCCGCCAACAATCTCACCGAAGTGACGCCGATCGCGCGCCTCACCGGCGAGTTCGAGGCGCTGGTGGTGCCGGCAGCCTCGCCGTTCAAGACGGCCAATGATTTCGTCGCGGCGCTGAAGGCGGATCCGACGAAGGTTCCGGTGGCCGGCGGTTCGGCCGGCGGTTCCGACCACATCCTTTTCGGCCTGATCGCCAAGACGGCCGGCGTGCCTGCCGCCAACCTGTCCTATGTGCCGTTCGCCGGCGGCGGCGAGGCACTGTCGGCGCTGCTCGGCAACCAGGTCGCGGCCGGCATTTCCGGCTACGGCGAATTCTCCGAGCAGGTCAAGGCGGGCGCGCTCCGGCTGCTGGCGATCTCGTCGGACAAGCGCCAGGAAGGCATCGACGCGCCGACATTGAAAGAGGCCGGCATCGACGTCGAATTGTTCAACTGGCGCGGCGTCTTTGCACCTCCCGGCGTTTCCGACGAAGACAAGGCGGCGATGATCAAGATGGTCGAGACCATGGCCAAGAGCGAGGCCTGGGCGACCGAGTGCAAGAACCGCAACTGGACGCCGATTCTGCTGACCGGCGACGATTATGCCAAGTTCGTCGCCGAGGACACGACACGCATCGGCGCGATCCTCAAGGATCTCGGCCTCGCCTGATCGCCTCCTGCCTGATCTCGAAGGAGGCTGCATCGCCTTCTTCGAGACAGCGGACATGCGACGGTTCAATGAAACTGCGGCGAAGCCGGCAGTGTAAGGCCGGCTTCCGGGGAGGAGATCATGAGCACCAGCGACCAGCAGGCGTCACCGCCGCGCCTTGCCATACCCGAATTGCTGATCGGCGTCGGGCTTCTTGCCTGCGCCGGGGCCGTTGCCTGGCAGACCCTGGCGATCCCGGTTTCGCCGCTCTATTCCAAGGTCGGCCCGAAGGTCTTCCCCTACATGACCATGGCCGGCATGGTGATCCTGTCGCTGCTGCTCATCGTTGCCGCCCTGCGTGGCGGCTGGCAGCCGGACGAGGAAAAGGAGACGCCGACCGATTGGAAGGCGATGGGTTTCGTGGTCGCGGGGCTCGTTGCCAATCTCGTGCTGATCCAGCCGCTCGGCTTCACAGCCGCCTCGGTGATCATGTTCGTGCTGGTCTGCTTCGGCTTCGGCAGCCGGCATCCGCTGCGCGATGCGCTGCTCGGCCTGATCTTGGCGCTGGCTGCCTATTTCGGATTCGCCAGAGCGCTCGGCGTCAACATCGGGGCCGGCCTGATCGAGAACCAGCTCAACGCGTTGATCAGCGCCCTCGTCGGCATGGGAAGGGGCTGAGGACGATGGACACGCTCGGTTATCTCGCGCACGGATTTGCGGTCGCCTTCACGCCGACCAATCTCTTGTGGTGCCTGCTCGGCACGACGCTCGGAACCGCGATCGGCGTGCTGCCCGGGCTCGGGCCGGCGCTGACCATCGCGCTGCTTTTGCCGATCACCTACCAGGTGGCGCCGGAAGCTTCCTTCATCCTGTTTGCCGGCATCTATTACGGGGCCATGTATGGCGGCTCGACGACGTCGATCCTGCTCAATACACCGGGCGAAAGTGCCACCATCGTCACCGCGCTCGAGGGCAACCGGATGGCGCGTTCGGGCCGCGGCGGCGCGGCGCTCGCGACTTCCGCGATCGGCTCGTTCGTCGCCGGGACCCTCGGCACGCTGGGCGTCGCCTTCCTGGCGCCGATCGTGGTCAAGCTGGCGCTGGCTTTCGGGCCGGCGGAATATTTCTCGCTGATGGTGCTCGCCTTCATCACCGTTTCGGCGGTGCTCGGCTCGTCCTCTGTGCGTGGGCTTACCAGCCTGTTCG
>NZ_RZSR01001036.1:0-2027 GCF_004023265.1 Mesorhizobium sp. M1A.F.Ca.IN.020.06.1.1 | reverse complement strand
TCCTGGAAGCGGGCCATTTCCTCTTTCGGCACCAGCCGGACGTGCAGGTCGATCACGCCGCCCGGCTCGAACGGCAGCGGGCTCGGAATGAAGCCGGGCACTTCGGCGAGACCGGCGATGGTGGCCGGCGCCCGGCACACCAGCCGCCCGTGACGCGGGGCGGCAAGCAGCCTGTCGTCGCCGATCAGTCGCGAACACAGCCCGCGCACCCGGCAATGATCGATGAGCGTCAGCGCCAGCGTCGTCTTGCCGGCGCCGGACGGCCCGGTGATGAGGACGCCGCGATCGCCGATCAGGATCGCCGTTGCGTGGATATTTTCGGGCTTCACGGCAGGATCGGACATGATCGTTTCTGTCTGGGAACGGAGATCAGCCTTCGGCCGGCAGGGTCACCACGAAGCGCGCGCCCTTGATCTCGCCCGGCTTGGTGCCGGGGATGTTTTCCGCCGTCAGCGTGCCGCCATGCGCTTCGACGATCTGGCGGCTGATCGACAGGCCCAGGCCGGAGTTCTGGCCGAAGGCCTCACCGGCGGGCCGGTCGGTATAGAAGCGCTCGAAGATGCGATCGATCTTTTCGGCTCTGATGCCCGGACCGTTGTCGTCGACGGTGACGATGTTGAACTTGCCGGCGCGCGCCAGCGAGATGGTGATATGGCCGTGTTCCTCGGGAACGAAGGAACGCGCGTTCTCGATCAGGTTGGTGATGACCTGGCCGATCCTCAGATCATGGCCGACGACGACATAGCCTTTGACGCCCTGCGGCAGCTTGGCGACCTTGAGCTCGATCTCGACCGACTTCTTGTTGCGCGTCGTCTCGCGCGAGACCGCGACAAGATCGGTGATGAACTTCTTCAGGTCGACCGTCGAGGCATCCTCGCGCGCCAATTCGGCATCGAGCCGCGAGGCATCGGAAATGTCGGTGATCAGCCGGTCGAGCCGCTTCACGTCGTGCTGGATGATTTCCATCAAACGCTCGCGTGAGGTGTCGTTCTTGGCCAGAGGCAGCGTTTCGACCGCGCTGCGCAGCGAGGTCAGCGGATTCTTGAGCTCGTGCGAGACATCGGCAGCGAAGCTTTCGATCGCCTCGATGCGCGCATAGAGCGCGTTTGTCATGTCGCGCACCGCGATCGACAGATTGCCGATCTCGTCCTGACGGTCGGAGAAGTCAGGGATCTCCTCGCGGTTCTTGACGCCGCGCCGCACCCGTACGGCAGCAGCCGACAGCCGCCGCAGCGGATTGGCGATCGTGGAGGCCAACAGCAGCGAGAGGATGGCCGTGACGAGCGCCGCGATGCCGAACACGCGCAGGATCGCCTTGCGTTCGGCCGCGACGATCTTGTCGATGTCGCCGCCTTCGGTGGACAGCATCAAGACCCCGAGCACGGCGCGGAAGCGCTGGATCGGCACCGCCACCGAGACGATCTGTTCGCCCTGCTCGCTTACCCGCACGATGGTCGAGGGACTGCCGGTCAGCGCCTTGACCACTTCGGGGAAGGCCGCGCCATTGCCGCCGGGCTGTTCGTGATAGACGGGCAGGTCCTTGTTGCGGAAGAAGTCGAAGACGAATTTCTCGACGCGCTCCAAAAGGCCGGGCTGCTCGTCGTCGACAGGCGGGAGGTCGTAGCGCAGGATCTGGCCGCGCGAATAGAGATGCCGCGAATCGAGCAGCAGGTTCGCGTCGCGGTCGTAGATGCGGGCGCGCGTGCGGGTCGGCGAGATCAGCCGCCGCAGCACCGGCGCCACGCGCTCGGGATTGATCGGGAAGTCGAGATTGTCGAGCTGGTCCGAGCCTGGCCCCAGGCTTTCGCCGGCCTGCAGCTCGAGCAGCTTTTCCGGATCGATGCTGATCGAGTCGGTCTCGACCGTCGCCGAGGCCGCGATGGCGCCGGCGATGATCTCGCCTTGCGTCATCAGGCTTTCGACGCGGGCGTCGATCAGCCCGTCGCGGAAGGTGTTGAGGTAGAGGATGCCCGTGACCAGCACGGCAAGGCCGGCCAGGTTGAGAAACAGGATGCGCCGCGTCAGGC
>NZ_RZSR01001035.1:0-2029 GCF_004023265.1 Mesorhizobium sp. M1A.F.Ca.IN.020.06.1.1 | reverse complement strand
GGATGTGGTCGACTTTCGGTGTGCGCGACAGGATCTGGTCGAGCGCCGGCACGAAATCGTCGGCGACGGTGCAACAGATGCAGCCATTGGCGAGCTCGACGATATTTTCCTCCGGGCAGGTGTCGATGCCGCAGCCTTTCAGGATCTCGCCGTCGATGCCGACATCGCCGAATTCGTTGACGATGATCGCCAGCCGCTTGCCCTTGGCGTTTTCGAGCAGGTTGCGGATCAGCGTGGTCTTGCCGGCGCCGAGAAAGCCGGTGATGACAGTGCAGGGAACACGGGAGAGGGATGCGGTCATGTCAGTCCTTCAGCAGGTCGAGGGGAGGGAGGCGGGCAACCAGGCCGCGCTTGAGGGAATCGGGCCGGCCTCGCCAGGGGATGAGGCCGTCGGTCGAGGTGGCAAAGAGCTTTGCGCCGGTGACGAGGTCGGCGCCGCTGGTCGTTTCCAGGTCACCGAAGACATAGCTCCAGCAGCCGTCGCGCAGCAGCGCCGCGCTCAGGCGGCGTTTGCAATTGCCGAGACACTCGACGGTGCGGATGCGGATTTTCTCGTCCGGCGCGGCGCGGCGCGCGTCTTCGGCAAGGAGGGCGCCGGCGCGCGGATGCGCGTCCGAACCGGTCTCATCGCGGCAGGAGGAGCAGACGATGACGGTCACTTCCGATAGCGCGTCGCGGGGTTCGGACGAAATGTCCGCGGTATTAGCCGGAAAACTGACGTTGCGATCCAAAACCAGGCTCCTTGCCCGGAAAACCCGCCGAGCGATCGGATTCTCATGTCTCAGACGGCAGGTCTCCTGGCTCGCGGGTCGTCGCCTTACGCCGCCTTCCCGGGAACATCCCAGTGGTTTTCGGCTGAGGCTCGTCGCTCACAGTTGCGGGGACAGCCGCGGATTTGGGTTTTCCCGCACCGCATTCCCTCTTGGCTCCTCCCCTTGCCGGGAGGAGACCGTCTGCGGCGGATTTAGGCTTAGAGGTGCTCGCATGTCAACGCGCGGCTACGACACCGAAATGTCGGTCAACGCCGGCCCAAGGTCGCCGGCCGGCGTCACCTCGATGGTTTCCAAGCCGAGCCATGCCTGCATCTGTTTCAACTCACCGAAGAGTTGTGCGGCCGTTTCGGCGGGAGCGCCGGCTTCGGCAAAAGCCGCATGGACGCGCAGCACTCCGGCCGGGCGGTCAGCTCTCAGATCGACCCGGGCAACGATCCGGTCGCCGAGTAGGAAAGGCAGCACGTAGTAGCCGTACTGGCGCTTCTCGGCCGGCGTGTAGATCTCGATGCGGTAGCGGAACCCGAAGAGCTTCTCGGTGCGCGTGCGTTCGAAAACCACCGGATCGAAGGGCGCGAGCAGGGCGCGAGCCTCGATGCGGCGCGGAAAGCGGGCATCCTTGTGGAGATAGGCGGGCTTGTCCCAGCCTTCGACCTTCGCCGGCAGCAGTTCGCCCATCTCGACCAGTTCCTCGATCCCGGCCTTCGTATCGCCAGGCGCCCGGCGGAAATAGTCGCGCAGGTCGCCATAGGTGGCGATGCCGTGGGCGCGCGCGGAAATGCGCAGCAACTGGCGATGCGCGTCCTCGACAGAGGGCACCGGCAAGTCGAGCACGGCCGGCGGCAGAACCCGTTCGGGCAGGTCGTAATAGCGCTCGAATCCACGCCGGTAGGCGGTGGTGATGCGCCCGGCCCAGAACAGCCATTCGAAAGCGTGCTTGGCCTCGCTCCAGCCCCACCAGCTGCCATTGCCCTTGTGGCCTTCGATGTCGGAGGCGGCGATCGGCCCGCGTTCCGCGACTTGGCCGTAGATCTCCTCGATCATCGCCTTGCGCTCGCGGCCCCATTTGGCGAGGCCGAGATACATTTCCTCGCCTTGCTCGGCGCGCTGCATGCGCCAGCGCATCAGCGGATAGGTCTCGACGGGCAGGAAGGAAGCCTCATGGGCCCAGTATTCGAAGACGGTTCGCTTGCGCGTGACGGCCGCGTTGTCGAGCAGCGCAAGCGGGTAGGGGCCGAGGCGCGAATAGAGCGGCATAT
>NZ_RZSR01001034.1:0-2034 GCF_004023265.1 Mesorhizobium sp. M1A.F.Ca.IN.020.06.1.1 | reverse complement strand
GGCTCGCGGGCTATGGCATCAGGCGCTCCTTCGAGGACGTGCTGCGCGACGAGAAACCGGACGTCGCCGCCATCGCTACTTATTCCGACAGCCACGCCGACTATGCGGTGCGGGCGTTCGAGGCCGGCTGCCATGTCTTCGTCGAGAAGCCGCTGGCGACCACGGTGGCGGACGCCAGGCGCGTCGTCGATGCCGCCAAGGCCAACGGCAGGAAGCTGGTGATCGGCTATATCCTGCGCCACCATCCGTCCTGGATGCGGCTGATCGCCGAGGCGCGCAAGCTCGGCGGGCCATATGTGTTCCGCATGAACCTCAACCAGCAGTCCTCCGGCCACAGCTGGGAAACGCACAAGCAGCTGATGCGGACCACCTCGCCGATCGTCGATTGCGGCGTGCATTATCTCGACGTGATGCTGCAGATCACCGACGCCAGTCCGGTCGAGGTGCGCGGCATGGGCGTGCGGCTCAGCGATGAAGTGGCGCCCTCGATGTATAATTACGGCCAACTGCAGGTGCTGTTCGAAGACGGCTCGGTCGGCTGGTACGAGGCCGGCTGGGGACCGATGGTTTCGGAGACCGCCTTCTTCGTGAAGGACGTGATGTCGCCCAAAGGCTCTGTGTCGATCGTCATGAAGGAGGGCGTTAAGTCCGACGACATCGACACACACACCAAGACGTCGACCATCCGCCTGCACAGCGCCGCGACCGGGCCGGACGGAAAGTTCATCAAAGAGGACGAACTGCTGTCGATGGAAGGCGAGCCGGGGCACCAGGAACTCTGCGATCTTGAACAAGCCTTCCTGCTCAAGGCCATCCGCGAGGACATCGACCTGACCCGCCACATGGAGGACGCGGTGAAGTCGCTCGCCGTCTGCCTCGCCGCCGACCAGAGCGTGCGCACCGGCGCGCCAATCAAACTCTAGAACAAGGACGAAGCCGTGGGCTCGCTGAACATCGAGAACGTGAAGAAGGCATTCGGGCCGGTCGAGGTGCTGAAGGGCATCGACCTCGAGGTCAATGACGGCGAATTCGTCGTCTTCGTCGGCCCGTCCGGCTGCGGAAAGTCGACGCTGCTGCGCGTGATCGCAGGGCTAGAGGATTCGACCTCCGGGCGGGTGGTGATCGACGGCGACGACGTCTCCGTCACGCCGCCCGCAAAACGCGGCATCGCCATGGTGTTCCAGACCTACGCGCTCTATCCGCATCTGACGGTGAAGAACAATATGGGGCTCGGCCTGAAACAGGCCGGCACGCCTTCGGCCGAGATCGAGCGCCGCATCAAGATAGCTTCCGCGATGCTGTCGCTCGAGCCCTATCTCGAGCGGCGGCCGGCGGAGCTGTCGGGCGGGCAGCGCCAGCGCGTCGCGATCGGCCGCGCCGTGGTGCGCGAGCCGAAGCTGTTCCTGTTCGACGAGCCGCTGTCCAATCTCGACGCGGCGCTGCGCGTCAACACCAGGCTGGAGATCGCGCAGCTGCACCGGCGGCTAAAGGCAACGATGATCTACGTCACGCACGACCAGGTCGAAGCGATGACGCTGGCCGACAAGATCGTCGTGCTCAATGCCGGCCGCATCGAGCAGATCGGCAGCCCGATGGAGCTCTACAATGCGCCGGCCAATGAATTCGTCGCCGGCTTCATCGGCTCGCCGAAGATGAATTTCATCGACGGCGCCAAGCTTGGCGAGACGGCGAAGACCGTCGGCGTGCGCCCGGAACATCTGACGGTCGATGCAAAATCCGGCGCCTGGAAAGGCACGGTGGTGCATGCCGAGCATCTCGGCGCCGACACCAATCTCTATCTCGACTGCGAGAAGGCCGGGCTGCTCACCGTGCGGATCTTCGGCGTCTACAATGCCGAACCGGGCGCGACGCTCTATGCAACGCCGGATCCGGCGAAGACGTATCGGTTCGGGGCAGATGGAAGGGTGTTGAAGTAGCGCCGGCCTCCCCTTCTCCCCTTGCGGGAGAAGGTGGATCGGGGGCGCAGCGCCGAGACGGATGAGGGGTGCTCCAGCGGAGTGCGACGCTTACTTC
>NZ_RZSR01001033.1:0-2035 GCF_004023265.1 Mesorhizobium sp. M1A.F.Ca.IN.020.06.1.1 | reverse complement strand
TGCGCGCCTCCGAAGGCAATGAGCTGGTCGGCGAGGCCATAGACGAGGCGATCGGGCGCAAGCCGAAGGGCCATGATTTCGTCATCGACCGCCGCACCAGCCGACCCTCGGTATCGCGCCATATGAGCGTCACCGGCGGCTGATTTTTTCTCCGATTTGGTGCAGGATCACCCTCGGTCACGGACCTTGGGGGCATCATGAAGTGTGTTCATCTCGTCCAGGGCGCGCCTTTGGTGATCGCCTTCTCATTGCTGACGATTGCGACGACAGCGGCAATCGCAAAGCCGTTCACCTACGTCAATGCGCGCTTCGGCACGTCCTGCACCTTTCCCGACGAGATTTTCAGCGACCGCTTGCCCGAGCCAGAAAACGGCGATGGGCAGCAATGGAGCGCGCCCGACGGCGCCAGCCTGACCTGCTCGGGCATTTATAACATCGACAACGACACTCCGAAGGGCTTCGTCGCCGACGAAAAGGCAAACACCGGGCCGGGCTACAAGATCACTTACAGCAAGTCCGGGAAGAATTGGGCGGTGGTTTCTGGCGTCAAGGGCGACAAGGTCTTCTACGAACGGCGCCTGTTCGGAAAGGATGCTGTCATCCGCACCGTCTGGATCGAGTATCCTTCCTCGCTTAAGGCGAAATACGATCCGCTGACCGGGGCGATCGCCGCCAGCCTGCGCGGCCCTTGAGCTGCGCTCGGCGCACTGGAAATAAACCATCCGCGCCGACTTCCACCCGATTTACCGCCGACTTGTTCCGGCCTAGCCTCATGAAGCGATTTTCGCATTCAGGGGGAATTCTCATGCGCAAATTCTTGGCTTCGCTTGCAATGCTCGGGATTGCCTTGGTGCCTGCGGCCGCTAAGTCGATCGGTGGCACCTACACTGTCGCCGGCACCAATTTCGACGGATCGAAATATGGCGGCGAGGCAACCATCACACTGACCAGCGACACAACCTGCACGATCCATTGGGAAACCGGCGGCTCGTCCTCCGACGGCATTTGCATGCGCAATGACGATGCCTTTTCCGCCGGCTACGTCATGGGCAAGGAAATCGGCCTCGTCGTCTACAAAGTGGAGAAGGACGGCTCGTTGCACGGCCTGTGGACCATCGCCGGCCAGAACGGCAACGGCACCGAGACGCTGACGCCGAAATAATCGCTCCAGTAACGCAGCCGATCTTGAGGGCCGCAGGAACCTCCTGTGGCCCATTTCTTTGACGTTGCTGTCTTGCCGCTGGCTGTTAGACGCTTGCGAGAGAACATAACCGGAAGCGCCCTTGCCTCTTTCGCCAAATCTTCGCGGCGCACTGTTCATGGTCGTGGCCATGATCGGCTTCACCTTGAACGACGCGATCACCAAATTCTCCTCCGAATCGATGAACATGGCGCAGGTCATGCTGGTGCGTGGCGCCTTCGCCTCGCTCTTCGTCGGTCTGCTCGCCTGGCGGCGCGGCGCGCTTGCTGATCCGCGCGCCATGCTGCAGCCGATGGTCGCGCTGCGTGTCGCCGGCGAAGCCGGCGCGACCGTGTCGTTCCTGATCGCCCTTGCCCATTTGCCGATCGCCAACGTCTCCGCCGTTCTGCAGGCGCTGCCGCTGGCCGTGACGATGGGCGCCGCACTGTTCTTCGGCGAGGGCGTCGGCTGGCGCCGCTGGCTCGCCATTGCCGTCGGCTTTGCCGGCGTGCTGATCATCGTGCGGCCGGGCTTCGAGGGTTTCAGCGCCTATTCGTTGCTGGCGCTGGCGAGCGTCGGCTGCTGCGCGGTGCGCGATCTCGCCACCAAGCGCATCCCGCAAGCGATCCCGACCATGCTGGTATCGACCGCGACTGCGCTGGCCATGACGATCCTGGGTGCGCTGCTGCTCCCGCCGATGGGCGGCTGGACGCCCATGACCGCCAAGGCGACGGCGCTGCTGGCGCTGGCCGCCGTGCTCGTGCTCATCGGCTATCAGTTCATCATCATGGCGATGCGCTCGGGCGACATCTCCTTCATCGCGCCCTTCCGCTATACGGCGCTGCTGTGGTCGAT
>NZ_RZSR01001032.1:0-2036 GCF_004023265.1 Mesorhizobium sp. M1A.F.Ca.IN.020.06.1.1 | reverse complement strand
GGAGGACGAGGAAAGCCGCCGCCTGCCCGAGATCCGCGCCGGCGAGCAGCTTGCCCGTGAGGCGATCAACGCCACCCAGCACACGACCGAGCCGCCGCCGCGCTATTCCGAGGCGTCGCTGATCAAGAAGCTGGAAGAGCTCGGCATCGGCCGGCCGTCGACCTACACGGCGATTCTGAAGACGCTCGAGGACCGCGACTACGTCGCCATCGACCGGCGCAAGCTGGTGCCGCAGGCCAAGGGCCGGCTGCTGTCGGCCTTCCTCGAAAGCTTCTTCGAGCGCTATGTCGAATATGACTTCACAGCCTCGCTCGAGGAAAAGCTCGACGAGATCTCCGACGGCAAGCTCGCCTGGAAGGACGTGCTGCGCGACTTCTGGAAGGATTTTTCGGGCGCCGTCGACGACATCAAGGAACTGCGCGTCTCCGACGTGCTTGACGCCCTCAATGACGAGTTGGCGCCGCTGGTGTTCCCCGCGCGGGAGGACGGCTCAAACCCGCGCGTCTGCCCGAAATGCGGCACCGGCAACCTGTCGCTGAAGCTCGGTAAGTTCGGCGCCTTTGTCGGCTGCTCAAATTATCCGGAATGCTCCTATACCCGCCAGCTTGGCGACGCCGCCAATCCCAACGGCGAGAACGGCAATGGCGAGGACGGCGTCAAGCTGCTCGGCAAGGATCCATACACCGCCGAGGAGATCACCCTCAGGAGCGGCCGCTTCGGCCCCTACATCCAGCGCGGCGAAGGCAAGGACGCCAAGCGCTCGAGCCTGCCCAAGGGCTGGACCGCCGAGTCGATCGACCATGAGAAGGCGCTGGCGCTGCTGGCATTGCCGCGCGATGTCGGTAAGCATCCGGAAACCGGCAAGATGATCTCGGCCGGTCTTGGGCGGTACGGACCCTTCGTGCTGCACGACGGCACCTACGCCAATCTCGAAAGCATCGAGGACGTGTTCTCGATCGGCCTGAACCGCGCCGTTTCGGTGATCGCCGAGAAGCAGCAGAAGGGCAAGGGCGGCCGCAACGGGAGCACGCCGGCTGCGTTGAAGGAACTGGGCGAGCATCCCGACGGCGGCGGCAAGATCGTCGTGCGCGACGGCCGCTACGGACCCTACGTCAATTACGGCAAGGTCAATGCGACGCTGCCCAAGGGCAAGGATCCGCAATCGGTGACGATGGACGAGGCAATCGCCCTGATTGCCGAGAAGGAAGCCAAGGGCGGAGGCGGCAAGAAGCCGTTCCGCCGGGCGGCAAAGAAAGGATAGCACGACGTGGCGCGCAGGATCTCCGGAAGAAGTCACGGCGATCCGCGCAGCGCCGACACCAGGGCGAAGGTGGTCAAGGATGACTACCGGCCCTCGCGCGACGAAATCCTGCGCTACATCGCTGAGAACCCCGACCGCTCCGGAAAACGCGACATCGCCAAGGCGTTCGCGCTGCGCGGCGACGACCGCATCTGGCTCAAGGATCTGCTGCGCGACCTGCAGGATGAGGGCCTGCTGACCAGGAACCGCAAGCGGCTCACCCGCGCCGGCTCCCTGCCCCATGTCGCCGTGCTCGACATTTTCGGCCGCGATAACGATGGTGTGCTTCTGGCGCATCCGAGCGAATATACCGGCCCGGGCTCGCCGCCTGTGATCGCCATCCGCATTTCGCGCGGCGCCAGCGGCCCGGTTCCGGGCATCGGCGCCCGCGTCCTCGCCAAGACCTTCCCGACCGACGATCCCTCAGGCCCCGCCTATACCGGGCGGGTCATGAAGATTTTCGAGAAGCGCAGCGAAGCCGTGCTCGGCGTCTTCCGCGTGCTGAAGGACGGCACCTTTCGCATCGAGCCGGTGGAACGCCGCCAGCCCGAGCTGATCGTCGACAAGGAATTCCAGAACGGCGCCAAAAATGGCGATCTGGTCGAGGTCGAGCCGGCGCGCGCTTCGCGCTACGGCCTGCCGCGGGCCAAGGTGCTGGCGGTGCTGGGCTCGCTGACTAGCGAGAAGGCGGTCTCGATGATCGCCATCCACGCCCACGACATACCCCACGTCTTTC
>NZ_RZSR01000102.1:0-9875 GCF_004023265.1 Mesorhizobium sp. M1A.F.Ca.IN.020.06.1.1 | reverse complement strand
CGACGTCACGCCGTTCGAGCATCTCAAGATGCGGGTGCTGAACGGCGCCCAGACGACGCTCAGCTATCTTGGCGTTTTGGGCAGCTTCGAGCACACATCGGACGCCATGGCCGACCCGTTGCTTGCCACCTTCGTCCGCCGCATGCTGACGGAAGAGACGCTGCCGACGCTGATGCCCGTGCCCGGCATCTCGCCGTCGGCCTATGTCGAGCAAAGCCTTTCGCGCCTCGCCAACACGGCGATCCGCCACCGCAATCACCAGATTGCTACCGACGGCTCGCAGAAGATCGTCCAGCGCCTGCTCAACCCGGTCAGTGATCGCCTGGCTAAGGGCCAAAGCAGCGCGCTGCTGTCGGTTCCGATCGCGGGCTGGATGGCCTATCTGATCAAGGCGTCGTCGCGCTTCGGCCGCGCCTGGCAGGTGTCCGATCCTTTTGCCGAAAAGATTGCGGCCATCGCCGACCGCGTTGGTTCGGACAGCAAGGCCCTTGCCAATGCAATCCTTGCCATCGAAGCCATCTTTCATCCGTCACTTGCCGCCAGCGACATGTTCCATGCAAATGTCGTCACCAGCCTCGATGGTTTGCTGTCAGATGATCCGATGGCCTTTGTCAGACATGTGTGCGCTGACCCAACAGACGGACGGTTGAAGCGACCAGCACGATCTGCATAGTACGAAGCGGGAGGCATCATGAAGCTTGGACTGCTCACGGCACCATTTCCGGATATTGCTCTCGGCGATGTCGCCGACTGGGCGAACTCGGCCGGCTTCGAAGCGCTCGAGATCGCCTGCTGGCCGAAGACTTCGGGCGCCAGCCGCCGCTATGCCGGCACCAGCCATATCGACGCCGCCGGCACCTCCCCCGCGCAAGCCAAGGACATTGCCGCTGAGCTCGCCGGCAAGGGCCTGACGATCTCCGGTCTCGGTTTCTATCCCAATCCGTTGCATCCCGATCAGGCGCATCGCGATGCGGTGATCGATCACCTGAAGAAGGTGATCGTGCTGGCAAGCCGAATCGGTGTCTCGCTCGTCAACACCTTCTGCGGCGGCGACGCCTCGAAGACTGTCGACGACAACTGGCAGGCCGCGCAGAAAATCTGGCCCGCGATCATCGCCCACGCGCGCGAGCACGGCGTCAAGCTCGCCTTCGAGAACTGCCCGATGATCTTCAGCTATGACGAATGGCCGGGCGGACACAACATCGCCTATTCGCCCTATGTCTGGCGCCGGATTCTCGAGGCCTGGGGCGGCGACGTCGGCATGAATTTCGACCCCTCGCATCTCGTCTGGCAGATGATCGACAAGGAACGCTTCATCCGCGAGTTCGGCCCGCACATGCTGCATGTGCATGCCAAGGACCTGATGATCGATCATGATGGTTTGTATGAGCGCGGGATCCTTTCCGCAGGCATAGGCTGGCAGGTGCCACGCATGCCGGGGCTTGGCGACATCAACTGGAGCAGCATCTTTTCGGGCCTTTACCGGGCTGGATATGACGGGCCGGTGGTCATCGAGCATGAGGACCGCCGGTTCGAGGGAAGCGACGAGAAGGTCAAGCGCGGTTTCCTGCTGGCTCGCGACGTGCTGCGCCCCTTCGTCAAATGAGGGGACAAACGGCTAGGCTTCGATCGCTTCGGAGCCCAGGAACTGAAATCAATGTGGAGGAGTACTGAAATGAAGAAATACTTGACCATGGCCCCACTGCTTGCCGGCGCTGCCTTGCTTGCCTCGGTGGGCGTGTCGTCCGCCGAAGGCAAATACACGATCGGCATCTCCAACACCGTGCAGGGCAATGGCTGGCGTGAGGAAATGATCTGCGCCATGAAGGCCCAGGCGCTCGCCTCCGGCGAAGTGGCGAAGCTCAACATCGCCCACCGCAACACCGACGCCGCCGGCCAGCTCGAGGACATCCGCAATCTGATCAGCGCCAAGGTAAACGCCATCGTCGTCAACCCGGCCGATCCGGCCGGCATCAAGGCCGGTCTGGAGGAAGCCACCAAGGCCGGTATCGTCGTCGTCGCTGTCGACCAGGCGGTGACTGAGCCGTCCGCATACATCATCTCCAACAACCAGGAACAGTATGCCTATCTCGGCGCCAAGTGGCTGTTCCAGCAGATGGGCGGCAAGGGCGAGGTGCTGTACATGCGCGGCGCCGCCGGTGCTTCCGCCGACAGCGACCGCGACAAGGGCTTCAAGAAGGCGCTGGCCGAATTCCCCGACGTGAAGGTCGCGCAGGAAGTCTTCACCGGCTGGCAGCAGGACCAGGCCAAGCAGCAGATCCTGTCCTTCCTCGCCACCGGAACGCCGATCAACGGCATTTGGACCTCCGGCATCGACAACGTCATCGTCGACGCTCTGGTCGAGCAGCAGGCGCCGATGGTGCCGGTTGTCGGCGCCGACAATGCCGGCTTCGTCGGTCAGTTGAACACGGTCAAGGGTCTGGTCGGCGCTGCCGTCACCAATCCCGGCTCGATCGGCGGCGCCGGCGTCACGCTCGCACTGCAGATCCTCGACGGCAAGAAGCCGGCGCAGCAAACCGTTCTGGTCGAGCCGCAGCTCTGGGAAAATGTCACGGAGGAAGGCAAGGCCAAGCTGAAGGCGGCCGCCGACCCGTCGCTCAGCCCCGAATGGCCGGTCTCGATCTCTATCCCGGACTGGACCACCTACACCAAGGAGCAGATCGTCGCCTGCAAGGGTCCGGGCGAATAGTCGCCTGAGCGACTTCAACTTCGCAGATTTCGCAAAAAGCATCCGACGGTTTTTGCGATAAGGAGCTGCGACAGATAAGGTCGCCGGGACGGCAGGTGCGAACCTGCCGTCCTTGGCGCTTGATGCGAGAACGCTGGTTTTGACGACGAACGAATTGCCGAACAATACATTGCTGGACGCCACCGGCGTGGCGAAGAATTACGGCGCGGTGTCGGCGCTGCGTGACGCATCATTATCGGTGCTGGCGGGCGAAGTGCATGCGCTGATGGGCGCCAACGGCGCCGGCAAGTCGACCCTTGTTAAGATCCTGACCGGTGCGATCCCGGCGGATGCCGGCCGCATCCTGATCCGTGGCGAAGCTCGCGATGTCCGCTCTCCGGCCGCCGCGCGTCGCGCCGGCCTGCTGCCGGTCTACCAGGAACCGGCGCTGATCCCTGACCTCGATGTGCTTTCCAATCTCAGGCTCACTGGCACGCCGGTCGAGCTGTTCCGCGCCTGGGTGCGCGAGCTCGGCATTCCGAACCTCGACATACGCGAGACCGCGCGCGACATTCCGCTGGCCGTCCTGCGTGTGCTCGACCTAGCGCGCGCGCTCGCCGCCGAGCCCGACGTTCTGCTGCTCGATGAGATGACGGCCGCGCTGCCCGCCAACCTTGCCGAAAAAGTGCTGGAAGTCGTGCGCCGCCAGGGCGACAGCGGCCGCTCGGTCATCTTCATCTCGCACCGTTTCGTCGAGATCTCGGCGCTGTGCGACCGAGCCACAGTGCTGCGCGACGGCGCAACCGTCGGCGTGGTCGACATCGAGCCCGGCGTCGAGGAAAAGATCGTCGAGATGATGCTTGGCGCCCGTATCGAGAAGACCAGCGTCGCCGCGGCGCGCACGGCAAGCGAAGCGCCGGTCGTGAAGGACAGCCACCCTCGGCTTTCGGTCCGCAACCTGCAGCTCGGCACGAAGCTGCATGACGTCTCTTTCGATCTCGCCAATGGCGAGGTGGCCGGCGTCGTCGCCCTCGAGGGCCAGGGCCAGGACGAGCTCTTCGCCGCCCTTGCCGGCTCGATCCGCCCGGCCGGCGGCACGATCGCCGTCGATGGCGCGCCGGTGAAGTTCTTCCATCCAAGCGATGCCATCCAGACCGGCCTCGCTTACGTGCCGGGTGACCGCACGGAGGCTTTAGCCATGCAGCGTTCGGTGCGCGAGAACATCGCGCTGCCTTTCAGCGCTGCGCTGCGCAAATGGGGACCGATCAAGGTGCGCCGGGAGCATATGGTGGTTTCAAGCGCTATCGCCCGGCTGCAGATCGACACCCGCGCACAGGGCGAGGTCCAGCGCCTTTCCGGCGGCAACCAGCAGAAGGTGACGATTGCCCGCTGGATCGCGGCAGATGCCCGCACCATCCTCTGCTTCGACCCGACGCGCGGCATCGATGTCGGCACCAAGCAGGAAATTTACAAATTGCTGCGCGAGCTCGCCGGCCTCGGCAAATCGGTCCTCTTCTACACATCCGAGCTGGAGGAAGTGCAGCGTGTCTGCGACCGCGTCATCGTCATCTTCGGCGGCCGTGTCGTCGACACCTTCCCGGTCGAGCTCGCCGACGAGCCGGCTCTGATGCGGGCCGCCTACGGCCTGCCGCGCGGCGCCAGGGCCGATGTCGGCATCCTTGCCGATGTCAGGCCAACGTCCGACGCGGAGACCACGCCATGATGCGCTTTCTGCGCCGCCAGGGCTGGGTCGCCGGCCTGCTCGCCCTGCTCGTATTCCTGTTCGTCGTCACCAAGCTGATCCAGCCGGGCTACGGCAGCGGCGACTTCGGCTCGCTGGCGCGGGCGGTTCTCCCCTACGCCTTCGCCGTCGCCGCGCAGACTGTGGTGGTCATCGCCGGCGGCATCGACCTGTCGGTGGCCGCCATGATGGCGCTGACCAGCGTCACCGCCGCCTCGATGATGAACGGCGCCAGCGAGGAATATGCGTACTTCGTCGTGCCCTTCGTGCTGGCCATGGGCCTTGTGCTCGGCGCGCTGAACGGCCTCCTGATCGTGGTGACCCGAGTGCCGGATATCGTGGTTACTTTAGCCACGCTCTTCGTTCTGCAAGGCGCGGCGCTTCTGGTGCTTGACGCGCCCGGCGGCGCAGCCGCCGAGTGGCTGAAGGCCACCGTCGTCGGCACCATGCCGATCCCCGGCCTGCCCGATTGGGCCGATGCCTGGGTCCCGAAGGCGCTGGTGCTGCTGCTTGTCTGCCTCTTCGTCATCTGGATCCCGCTCAGGCGCTCGCGGCTTGGCCTCTCCATCTACGCCATCGGCAGCAACGAGCTCGCCGCCTTCCGCAGCGGCGTGCCGGTGGCCCGCACCAGGATCGTCGCTTACGCGCTCTCCGGCCTGTTCGCAGCACTTGGCGGGCTGTCGCTCACCATCAGCACCGGCATCGGCGCGCCGATCCCCGGTCCCTATCTGCTGGCCAGCGTCGCGGCGGTGGTGCTGGGCGGCGTCGCGCTCGGTGGCGGCAAGGGTGGGCTGCTCGGGCCGATCATCGCCGTCTTCGTGCTCAGGCTGGTGCGCACCGACCTGACGCTTCTGGCCATCGATCCCAACGTCACGGCCATCATCGAGGGCGCGATCATGGTCGCCGTGGTGATGTTCGGCGCCTTCATCACCATCCGGGGCCGCCCGGCAGGAGCAACACCATGACGAACAGCGCGACCATGCCCCAGCCGGTCTCGCTCGGCCGCCGCCTGAAGCGCTTCATGGCGGACCGGCCGCTCATTCCCCTGATCATCCTGCTCGTCATACTGGTGCTGATCCTGCAGGTTCTTCGCCCCGGGATCGTCAACGAGCGCTGGATCGCCAACACCGCCAAGTTCGCCATTCCGCTGGCAATCCTCGCCGGTTGTCAGACCATGACGATGCTCACCGGCGGCATCGACCTCTCGGTCGGCACGGTGGCGACGATGAGCGCCTTCATCATGGCGACGCAAATCGTCAACCAGGATCCGACGGTGGCTTTCATCCTCGCCATGCTGCCGGCGGTGCTAATCGGCCTCGTCAACGGCGTCGGCGTCGGCGTCTTCCGCGTCCATCCGCTGATCATGACGCTCGGCACCAGCCTGATCGGCACCGGCTTCCTGCAGGTCTACCAGCGCACCGTGATCGCCTCCGGCGCCAAGATTCCGGATTTCCTCAACTGGCTCGGCACCGGTCTCACCTACGGCTTCCCCAACGCGCTCTTCCTGTTCGTGCCGGTGGCGGTGCTGATCGTCTTCACCTTGAACCGTACAGGCTTCGGCCGCCTGCTCTACGCCGTCGGCGACAATGAGCGCGCTGCACGGCTTTCGGGCGTCCGCTACTGGCAGGTGATCACGGCGCTCTATGTCATCTCCAGCCTGCTCGCCGGCATCACCGGCCTGCTCTATATCGGCCTGATCAAGGCGCCCTCGCTGTCGCTCGCCGAGCCGCTGGTGCTACCTTCGGTGGCTGCCGCCGTCATCGGCGGCACCTCGATCTTCGGCGGCCGCGGCGGCTATATGGGAACCATTGTCGGCGCGCTGATCCTGACCGTGCTGACGACGCTGCTCACCATCCTGCATATGCCCGAAGGCGGCCGCCGCATCCTCTTCGGTTCCATCGTGCTGTTCGTGACCGCGGCCTATTTGAGGATCATCGAGGACAGGTAACAGGGGAAGCTATGCCGAGGCGTTGATTAGCTTGCCGCGCGCTGCGGCATGTATGGCCACAACAAGGTCTTTTTCGTCGAACGGCTTGCCGACGAGCGCGACATCGAGGGGGCGCTCCACGATTTTCTCCGCATCCGCATAGCCGGTGATCATAACCGCGGGCCAGCCGGCACGCAGATTGCGGGCAAACCGGATCACGTCTATGCCCGAGATAAGGGGCATGGCAAAGTCGGTGACGATCACGTCGAATCGATCCGGCTCTCTCTCAATGGCCGCAAGCGCTTCGGCTCCGCCGGAGGCCCCTACGACCTCGAAGCCGGACTGCCTGAGCGACATGGCCGTCATTTCTCTCAAGGAGTGGCTGTCATCGATGAGCAGAACGGTCAGTGATCGTTCGCCAACCGCCGTGGCGCGCTCCGCGTCGACGGCCTCGACAGCCTCTGCGCCGGCAACAGCGATAGCCTCGGTGACATCCTGCGGCTGATTGGATCGGGGCAGCCACAGTTCTATGATGGTGCCGCGGTCCACCTCGCTCTCTATCCTGAGCGTGCCGCCCGACTGCTTGGCGAAACCATAGACGGTGCTGAGACCCAGCCCCGTGCCCTTCCCGATCGGCTTGGTTGTGAAAAACGGCTCGACCACCTTGCTTATCATGTCGCCGGCAATTCCGGTCCCGGTGTCCTCGACAGCGACCACCACATAGTCGCCGGCCGGCAGTTCGTCGCCCGCGTGGCCGACGCTGCGGTTGCTCGTCCGGACGAGAACCGTGCCTCCCGAAGGCATTGCGTCTCGCGCATTGAAGATGAGGTTCATCAAGGCGAGCTCGAGCTGCGCCGCATCCACATATACGGGCCATGTGTCGTCACTCACCAGCCACTTGAAGCGCACGAGGCCTCCAAGGACAGGGGCAACCAACCCGTTCATCGTATCCCCAAGGCTCGACAAGGGTACTGCCACGGGCTTCAGGTCCTGGCGTCGCGAAAAAGCGAGCATGCGCTGGACGAGATCCCTGCCTTGCCCGGCGGAGCGGCGTGTCATGTCGAGGATCTTGGTAGCGTTGCCGTCCAGCGTCAGCTGTCGCTCGAGCAGGCTTAGGCCGGAAAGGATCGCCGCGAGGAGATTGTTGAAGTCATGGGCGAGTCCGCCGGTCAGTTTGCCGATCGCATCGAGCCGCTGCGACTGCAGCAGCTGGCTCTCCAGGCGGCGTTGCTCTGTTATGTCTTGCATGGTGCCAAGCAACTCGAGCCCAGCGTCATCTTTGGAAACCACGCCCCGATCGAAGAAGATGCGATATTCATCATTGGCGCACCGCCAGCGAAATTCGCAGCCATAGGACCCCGTCTCGCATGCCGCCGAAAGCGACCTGGTTACCTCCTCGCGATCGTCGGGGTGAACCCGGCTGAGCCCGAAATCCGGATGCGACAGGAAACGGCTCGGCGGGAACCCTGTCAGCCGCTCGACGCCTTTCGAGACGTAGCTTGGGGCGAAAGGCGCCTCAGCCGAGCGGGCATGAAAACAGATCGGAAGCGAGGCAAGAATCGCCTCCTGCCTTGCTTCCGAATGGCGCAGCGCCCGCTCGGCATCGAGTTTGTCCGACTTGGCCTTCAGCGCCTGTTCGAGCAGCCGCTGCTCCCGCGCCGCGTTTCGCTCGATCTCGCGCGTCTTCTCATGAAGATCGACGAAGACCATAACCTTGGAGCGAAGCATCACCGGGTCGAACGGCTTGAACAGGTAGTCGACAGCGCCGACGTCATAGCCGCGCAGCATATGCGCCTCTTCCTTGCTGATCGCAGTAAGGAAGATGATCGGCGTGTTTTTCGATCGTTCACGCCGGCGGATCAGCGTGGCCGTCTCGTAGCCGTCGAGGTTCGGCATGAGCACGTCGAGCAGGATGACGGCGAAATCTTCCTTGAGCAGGAAGCGCAGCGCTTCCTCACCCGACTGGGCGCAGACGACCTCGCCGACTTCGCCAAGCACCTCCGCGATGGCAAGCAGATTGCGTTCGTCATCATCGACCGCGAGAACGCGTGCCCGCAATCCTTCGACCGGTTCGCTTCTTTCTGCCTCGATCGCGGCCATTCCTTTTACCTGCCGGAGCGCTTTCAGATGGCGGTCATCAATGCCGGCGCGAAGGGCTCAGCCCGCGCTCGCGCGCGACCGATCCAAACCCGCAGCAACGCAAGCAGCAGATCGAGGTCGACCGGTTTGGCGATGTAGTCGGATGCGCCGGCGTCCAGGCATTTCTGACGGTCGCCTTTCATCGCCTTGGCGGTAACCGCGATCAATGGGATGTGGGCTATCGCCGGCATGGCCCGAATCCGACGCATGGTCTCGTAGCCGTCCATTTCCGGCATCATGATGTCGATCAAGGCGACATCGACGTCGGGTGTTTCTTCGAGCAACGCGATGCCGTCCCGGCCCCGTTCGGCATGCTGCACATCAATGTCGTAAGTCTCCAGCACGCTGGTCAACGAGTAGATGTTGCGAATGTCGTCGTCGACGATCAGAACCTTGGCGCCGGCGAGATCGGCATTGTCGACCTGCTCGGTGGCCAAGATCTGTTCGCTCTGCGTGTCGCTTGGCAGTGCCGCCGAGATCAGGAGCCCGAGTTGGCCGAAGTTGTCGGCACGTGGGACATCGCCTAGTGCCGGATGCAGCGCGACCTGCTGCAGAAACGCGTCCGGGTGCGGCGTGAAGAACAGCAGGCGCGGTAGAGCGTCGCTGAACTGAGACACGATTTCGTCGAGCATCTGGGCGTTGTCCTTGGCCGAACGCCCAAACCCGAAAACAATCGCGTCATACGCGGCGGCGCCCACCTCGTCCGCGTTGGCGGCGACACGACCGACCGCGGTGACCGAGGTGATGCCATCGCGGATGGCTTCCACCAGGGCCAGGCGGCGCTCGGGGTCGGGATCGGCGATCAGCACGTTGCGCTGCACCCTCAGGTTCCGCGAATGGATTTCCTCGAAAACGCGGGCGAGCTCGCCGGCCGAAACCGGCTTGCTCGAAACGCTTGCAGCGCCCCTGCGCGTCAGCACTTCGAGATCTTCGGCGCCGGAGATGACATGGATCGGAATGTTCCTGGTCTTCTGGTCATGCCGCAGAAGGTCGAAAAGCACCCAGCCGTCGATGTCTGAAAGGCCGAGATCGAGCGTGATCGCATCGGGCATGAGCTTGCGGGTGAGTGCCAGCGTGCCGGAGCCGGCCGTTGAAAGCACCCCCTTCAGCCCGGCGGATCGAGCAAGACCGAGCAGCAGCCCTCCGAAGGTCGGATCGTCCTCGACAATAAGCACCACCCTGTCCGAGGGGTTGATCGAGTCACGATCGTCGGCCAGTTCTGGGGTACCCGAAGTATCTGCTGGCTGGACGCCCGCCGCGATGACGTCGGCAGGCGAAAGCTCGATCGGCGCCGCCAGGCTGCTGCTGCGCGGGCCGTCGAAGGGGATGACCAGGGCGAAGGTCGATCCCTTGCCTGGCTCGCTTTCGACGCGTAGCTC
>NZ_RZSR01001031.1:0-2039 GCF_004023265.1 Mesorhizobium sp. M1A.F.Ca.IN.020.06.1.1 | reverse complement strand
GGGTCGCCAAGCCGCAACGCTCGATCCAGACCAATGTCGAATTCTATACCGCGCTCCTGCTCGAAGCCGCGGGCTTCCCGAAGGAGGCGTTCTCCAACGTCTTTGCCGCCGGCCGCGTCGCCGGCTGGATTGCGCATGCGCGCGAGCAGCAGGCGACCGGACGCCTGATCCGGCCGCAGTCGCGCTATGTCGGGCCGGTGCCCGATCTCGTCGCCTGACGCCGCGAGCAAACCCCAATGCAATACTCCGCGTCCGGCAGCGGACAGTTTTTTCATGAGCGAAATTTCACCCGATCACGCTTGTGTGCTCGTGTTCTTGCCTTGGTCCGTCCTTATATGCTGCGCTGCAACATAGGCTGACGGCAGCGGTCCCGCTCCAATGACGCAGGGGCAGGCCGGCACATCGAGACAAGGAACGCCATGGCGAAGAACGGCAAGGCGGGGGACAAGAAGAAGATCAACATCGCGCTTCAGGGCGGCGGTTCGCACGGCGCCTTCTCCTGGGGCGTGCTCGATCGTCTGCTCGAAGACGGGCGGCTCGAGATCGCTGCCGTGTCCGGCACCAGCGCCGGCGCGATGAATGCGGTGGCGCTGGCCGACGGCTTCGTGCGCGGCGGCGTCGAGGGCGCGCGCACAAAGCTCGATGATTTCTGGCGTGCTGTGGCCTCGAAGGGGCGGTTCAGCCCGGTGCAACGCATGCCGTGGGACGTCGTCTGGGGGAACTGGTCGATCGAGAACACGCCCGGCTATTTCTTCTTCGACACCATGTCGCGGGTCTTCTCGCCTTACGTCGCCAATCCGCTCGGCCTCAACCCGCTGCGCGATGTGGTCGAGAAGGAGATCGACTTCGGCAACGTGCACGCCTGCAAGTCGATGGAGCTCTTCATTTCGGCGACCAATGTCGAGACCGGGCAGCTGCGCGTCTTCTCGGATGGCGAGATCGACCTCGACACGGTGATGGCGTCGGCCTGCCTGCCGCAATTGTTCCGCGCCGTCGAGATCAAGGGCGTGCCCTATTGGGATGGCGGCTATGGCGGCAATCCGGCGCTCTATCCGTTCTTCAAGACTGCGGCGACCGAGGATGTGCTGCTCGTGCAGATCAACCCGGTGGTGCGCGAAGGCACGCCGAAGAGCGCCAACGAGATCCAGAACCGCATCGACGAGATCACCTTCAATGCCGGGCTGCTGCGCGAATTCCGCTCGATCGCCTTCGTCAAGGAACTGATCGCGGCGGGACGCCTGCCGCATGGCGAATACCGCGACATCCGCATGCACCGCATCGATGCCGACGAGGCCTTCAAGGATCTGTCGGCCTCGTCCAAGGTCAACGCCGAATGGGCCTTCCTCGCCTATCTGCGGGACCTTGGCCGCAGTGCGGCCAGCGATTGGCTGGAGGAGAATTACGACGCGGTCGGCAGCCGAGCGACGCTCGACCTCTCGGGCGAGCTCGACGACGGCTTCAAGCCGATGCGCGGCCCGGCGCCGGGCCGGCGGGTCAAGGAATTCCTCGCCGCGCGCATCAAGCCAGAGTCAGCGCGCCGGCGAGCCTAGCTGCCCAACCCTGTCGCGCGCTTCAGCAGGCGCTGAAGTTTCCCTTGCGGAACCGGCGATATGCTGGATTCACCCCCGTCGCGCGAGTAGTTTACCTCGACGTAAACGGGAGGTAGCGATGCTGCAGACCAGACAGAACTCTCTCGGGGTCAAGTTTGAGGCGCAGTGCAGGGCTTTCGAGAAGGACCCCTTTCCTGGCCTCGCAGTGCGCAAGGACCGGCTGAAGCGGCTGCTGGCGCTGACCGAAAAGCATGAAGCCGAGATCTGCACGGCGATCGACAGCGATTTCACTCGACGGGCGGCGCAGGAAACACGGCTTGCGGAACTGTTCGTCGTTCGCGCCGGCATCAAGCACGCCATCCGGCATCTGCGCGGCTGGATGCGCGAGCGCCGCGTCGCCACCAGCCTGCCGTTCCTGCCGGGGCGCAACCGCCTTCTGCCGCAGCCGCTCGGGGTCGTCGGCATCGTCTCGCCCTGGAACTATCCTGT
>NZ_RZSR01001030.1:0-2041 GCF_004023265.1 Mesorhizobium sp. M1A.F.Ca.IN.020.06.1.1 | reverse complement strand
GATGAAGATGCGCGGGAAGCGCAGCAGCACCTTGCCGGTCGCCGTCTTCGGATAGGCCTTTGCGATCTTTGCGGTGTAGCTTTCGAGGAATGTCTTTCTCTCGTCCGCGTCGAGCGGATCGAGGAACGGCTTCAGCCCCGTCGCCTTGACCCATTCGACGATCGCTTCGGCATTGGCCAACGGATGATTGTAGATCGTGTGCCAGATATCCACGCGATCGGCGAGCGGCGACAGAAGATCGTAGTAGAAGGAAACCGGGGGCAGCGGCGCGCGGGCGGCGCTCCTGAGCTTGGCCGAGAACGGCATCTCGGCCGCGGTGTCGCGCATCAACCGATGCGAGGGTTCACCAAGATTATCGGGCATCTGGATGGCCAAGGCGCCGCCCGGCGCGAGCAGCCCGATCAGCTGCTGGAACACCGCCGGATGCTCCGGCAGCCATTGAAAGACCGCGTTTGCGAAGATCACGTCGACGGGCTGTGCCGGCTGCCATGCGGAAGCATCGGCTAGAGCGAAATTCACGTTGGGCAGCCGCGCCTTCGCCTTCTCGATCATGTCGGGTGAGGTGTCGAAGCCGCTGACCTCCGCATCCGGCCAGCGCTCGACCAGCAGCTCCGTCGAGTTGCCCGGACCGCAGCCGATATCGACGACGCGGCGCGGGAAATCGACCGGGACTTGTGCTGCCAGGTCCCGCGCGGGCCGCGTGCGCTCGTCCTCGAACTTCAGATATTGGGCGGCGGACCAGTCAGCCATTTCAGAGCCTCATATGTGTTCGCCGCCCACGGACTTTGTTACCGCGTCAGCCGCTTGTGCGTCATGCGGTGCGGGGTTGCCGCCTCCGCGCCCAGGCGGCGCAGCTTGTCCTTCTCATATTCCTCGAAGTTGCCTTCGAACCATTCGACATGCGCGTCGCCCTCGAAGGCGAGCATGTGGGTCGCCATGCGGTCGAGGAACATGCGGTCGTGGCTGATGATCACCGCGCAACCGGCATAGGCTTCGAGCGCATCTTCAAGCGCGCCCAGCGTTTCGGTGTCGAGATCGTTGGTCGGTTCGTCGAGCAGCAGCACATTGCCGCCGCCCTTCAGCATCTTGGCCAGATGCACGCGGTTGCGCTGGCCGCCGGAAAGATTGCCGACCTTCTGCTGCTGGTCGCCGCCGCGGAAGTTGAAGGACGAGCAGTAAGCGCGGCTGTTGACCTCGTGCTTGCCGAGCTTGATGACCTCGGCGCCGCCCGAGATCTCTTCCCAAACCGTCTTGTTCGGGTCGAGCGCGTCGCGGCTTTGGTCGACATAGCCGAGCTTCACAGTCTCGCCCTTGCGGATCGAGCCGGCATCCGGTGTTTCCTGGCCGGTGATCATCCTGAACAGCGTCGTCTTGCCGGCACCGTTCGGGCCGATGACGCCGACGATACCGCCCGGCGGCAGTTTGAACGACAGATCCTCGATCAAAAGCTCGTCGGCAAAGCCCTTGTTGAGGCCCTCGACCTCGATGACGACATTGCCGAGGCGCTCGCTCGACGGGATGACGATCTGCGTGTCGGTCGGCTTGCGGTTCTGCGACTGCTCGACCAATTCCTCGTAGGCCTTGATGCGCGCCTTGGACTTGGTCTGGCGCGCCTTCGGCGAGGATTGGATCCATTCGCGCTCGCGCCAGATCGCCTTCTGGCGGGCGTCGTCCTCGCGCCCTTCCTGGATCAGGCGCTTGGCCTTGGCATCGAGATATTTGGTGTAGTTGCCCTCGTAGGGAAGGCCGCGGCCGCGGTCGAGCTCGAGACTCCAGCCGGTGACGTTGTCGAGGAAGTAGCGGTCGTGGGTGATGATCAGCACCGAGCCCGGATAGTCGCGCAGGTGCTTTTCCAGCCACTGCGTGGTCTCGGCGTCGAGATGGTTGGTCGGCTCGTCGAGCAGCAACAGGTCGGGCTGCTCGAGAAGCAGCCGGCAGAGCGCCACGCGGCGCCGCTCGCCGCCCGAGAGGTTGGTCACTTCGGAATCGGCCGGCGGGCACTGCAGGGCGTCCATCGCCATCTCGACCTGCTGCTCGAGAT
>NZ_RZSR01001029.1:0-2041 GCF_004023265.1 Mesorhizobium sp. M1A.F.Ca.IN.020.06.1.1 | reverse complement strand
GCGACATCCTCGTACGCGGCAAGCCGGTGACCGGATGGAGTGCCGCCCGCTCGCGCGATGCCGGCATCGAGACGGTCTTCCAGGACCGCGCTTTGGCCGTGCAGCAGACGATCGTGCGCAACATCTTCATGGGCCGCGAGCTGACCGGCTTCATGGGCTGGCTGAAAGTCAACAAGGAGATCGAGGAGGCAAGCCGGCTGATGCGCGAGATCGGCTTCACATCGAAAGTGTTCACGCCGCATTCCATCGTCGGCCAGCTCTCGGGCGGCGAGCGTCAGGGTGTGGCGATCGCGCGCGCCATCTACAAGCAGGCGGAGCTGATTATCCTCGACGAGCCGACGACGGCGCTGTCGCTGAGGGAGACCGCCAAGGTCTTCCATTTCGTGCGCCAGGTGCGGGCGAGTGGCCGCTCGATCCTGTTCATCGGCCACAACATTCATCATGTCTTCGACATCGCCGACCGCTTCGTGGTGCTCGACCGCGGCAAGGTGGCGTTGACGGCTGACCGCAGCGAGGTCAAGTCAGCCGACGACCTCATCAACTTTATGGAAGAGATCGCGCATCCGGGTGGCCTGCCAGGGCTACACGAGGCGGGCGGAGCGGAGCAGAGAGCGTGATGAGCAAGGCCATGGAACCCGATCTGCAAACACCTCTGGGAAGAGCAAGCGGCCCGACAGAATCAGGCAAGCAGTGGAGTCATCCTTCCGATCACTGGCTGCGCGGCTTCGTCCTCGACAATCGCGCGGCGCTAGGCACGCTCGCCGTGTTCATCGTCATGATGGCGATCTTCATGATCGCCAACCCGACCGTCTTCACCACCTGGTATCTTTACAGCTCGGTGCTGACGACGCTTCCCGTCGCGCTGTTCGTTGTCGTGCCGCTGGTCTTCGTAGTCACCTGCGGCGAGATCGACCTATCGTTCCCGGCGACGATGGGTTTCGCCTCATGGGCCTTCGCGATCGTCGTGCAGGCCGGCTACGATCCGTTCCTCGGCATCGCCGCGGCGCTTCTCACCGGCACGCTGCTCGGCTTCCTGGTCGGATCGCTGGTGGTCTATGGCGGCCTGTCGTCGCTGATTGCCACGCTCGGCATGAACTTCCTGCTGCGCGGGCTGATCCAGATCATCAACGAGGGCAGGTCGACGGCGCTGACCAATCTGGCCGACAGCTCAGCTTACGCGATCTTCTCCAGCCAGCTCTGGGGCATCCCGGTGCAGATCTTCTGGGCGATCGCCTTCGTCGTGTTTTCGGCGCTGCTCTACAACCGCCACCGCTTCGGCGCCCAGGTCAAGGTGGTCGGCGACAATCCGGACAGCGCCAAGCAAATGGGCATCGACGTTCAGCGCGTCCGGGTCAAGGTGTTCGTCTTCACCGGCATCGGGGCGGCGATCGCCGGAACCTTCTCGGTGATGATCAACTTCACCTGGTGGCCGACGGCGGGCGACGGCTACCTGCTGCCGGTGCTGGCATCGGTGTTCGTCGGCGGCACGCCGACGTGGGGCGGTATCGGTACAGTGGTCGGCGGCGCGATCGGCGCGGTCACCGTGTCGTTCATCCAGACCGGCGTCGTCGCCGCGGGCCTCAGCGGCTTCTACGTGCAGTTCTTCAACGGGCTGATCATCATCCTGTCGCTGCTCGGCCACAAATGGAACCAGGCGCGGTATCGCTGAGAGGCTGCGGTTTTCGGACGGTAATCCGTTGGCGGCCGCCGCTCAAACGCTGGTGACAAACCCGTCCAGCACGCGTTTCTGGCCGGCCTTGTCAAAGTCGATGGTCAGCTTGTTGCCGTCGATGGCGGCAATGTTGCCGTTGCCGAATTTCTGGTGGAAGACGCGGTCGCCGAGCTTGAATGGCGAAGGTGTGTCGGCGACCGATTTGGCGACCAGCTCGCCTTCGATGGTGCGGCCTTTCACCGAGGTGCGGCCAGCGCCATAGCCGCTGTCGGTCTCGCCATAGCCGATGCGTTCGACCTGGTGGCCGGAGCGTGTGCCCCAGTTGCGGTCGGTCGCTTCGGTGCGGTTCGCCTGCGCGCGCTGCCAGCC
>NZ_RZSR01001028.1:0-2048 GCF_004023265.1 Mesorhizobium sp. M1A.F.Ca.IN.020.06.1.1 | reverse complement strand
GTGGTGGGAGCGGGCGCGGTCTTCACCGGTTCAGGGCCGGTCTCGGCGATCGTCGGATCGGACGCCGCAAGCTGGGCCTGTATCTCCGCCAAACTCACCGGCTTGCTGGGAGCGGATCCGGCGCTGAGCTCGGAACGGAAGTCATCAAGGTCGGCCGTCTGCGCCGCCGGCGTCGGCCGGAGGTCCTGGCGAACGTCACCGTTGTCCGCCGCCGGTTGCTTGCGGCCGGTGTCGCTGTCCTCGATGATCCTTCGGATGGAAGCAAGTATCTCTTCCATGGAAGGTTCGCGCTGCGCGCTGCTCGCTGTCGCCATCGTCACATCCGCCGCCCTTGTGACTTGTTCAAGATTTCCATTCCGGCAAGACCGGAATTCGAATCAATGCGAACAGCGTAACCGACCGATCGTCATCCGAGAATCCCCAATCTGGGGAGACGTTGGATTTCAACAGATTAGCTCGCTACGCCGCCGGCCGCCGACCGTCTGGTTCCAATGCAAAAGCGCCGCGCATCCATTGGACACGCGGCGCTTTTGGAAATGCCAAAGATTCAGCGGCCGTCCGGCGTGCGCAGCCCGATCCACTTGTCCTTGACGGCGTTGTAGTGCTCTTCCGGGTTGTATTTCGTGACCGCCAGGCCGAGTTGGCCGGCGGACAGGCGGCCAATCGCCGACAGGATGGCGTAGCTCGCCACGACGACATCGCGCTCGGAGCTCGCCTGGTTGATCTTGGCGGTGATGACGGCGTTCTGCGCGTTGAGCACGTCGAGCGTGGTGCGCTGGCCGACATTGCGTTCCTCGATGACGCCGTTGAGCGCCAGTTGCGCGGCGGCGATCACCTGCCTGTTGGCATCCACGCTTTCGCGCGCGGCGGTGTATTGCGTCCACGCCGAAGCCACGGCCTGGCGCACCTGGTCGCGGCTGACGTCGACCTCGATGCGGGCCTGGCTGAGCGATTCCTTCGATTGGCGGACCAGCGCAGAGGTGCGCCCGCCCGAATAGATCGGCACGGTAAGCGTTGCACCGATATTGGCCGAATTGGTCGTTCCTTCGGAACCCGCCGATGCAAAAACGCCGGGCGAGGTGTTGCGATACTGGCTCGAAATTCCGGCACTGGCGGAAAGTTGCGGCAATAGCGCCCCTTCGGCCGACTTAACCGAAAAGGCCGCGGCGTCGACGAGATGCTCGGTGGCAAGGATGGCCGGATGCTCCGCGGCGGCGATGGCGAAGGCCGAATCAAGGCTTCCCGGCAGCAGCTTTCCAACCGGCGCGGCCGCCTTGAGCTTGCCCGGCTCGTCGCCGATGATCTGGTGGTAGGTCGCAGCGCTCGCCAGCGCCGTCGCGCGAGCGCTGGCGAGTTGCGCCACCGCGGTCGCCCGCGAGGCATCGGCCTGTGCGACGTCGGTGCGGGTGCCCTCTCCGACCTCGAAGCGCGACCGCGCGGCGCGCGCCTGCTCGGTCAGGAATTGCAGGTTCTGTGCGGTCAGGACCGCGATCTGGCGATCGCGGATCACATCCATGTAGGCGCTTGCCGCGTTGAACAGGATGTTCTCTTCGGTGTTGCGGAGACTTTCTTGCGAGGCCCTGACCTGCGCTTCGGCGGCGGCGACATTGTTCTTGGTTTGAAAGCCGTCGAACAGCGTCTGGTCGATCTCAACCCCGAAATTGCCCGTAGTAATATTTAAGGTTTGACCAAGGTTGTTGTTGCGGCTGCTCGTGTAGTCGATGCTAGCCGATCCCCTGATCGTCGGGCGGTAGCCGGACTTGGCGATGGCCACGCCCTCGTCGGTGACACGGGTGCCCGCGCGGGCGGAATTCAGCTGGGAATTGTATTGATAGGCTTTGGCGAGCGCACCGGTGATGGTTTCGGCGGATGCTGCCAGCGGCGAAAGCGCGGTCGCCGAAACAAGTATGGCTGATAGAAAAGTCTTGTGTAGGGGCGGCACGTATTATCCCTCATTCGTTTGCATGGGAACCACGCCGCGCACCTTTTCCTTCCGGATCAGCTAGCGCCGCGTGTTTATCGTCCCCCGCTGACAGCCCCCGAAAATG
>NZ_RZSR01001027.1:0-2052 GCF_004023265.1 Mesorhizobium sp. M1A.F.Ca.IN.020.06.1.1 | reverse complement strand
TGTCGGCTCAACCAAAGCTTCGGTGATCGCGCAAATGCAGCCGCATGTGCCCGTCGGTGTGCATTTCATCCCCGGGCACCCGCTGGCGGGCACGGAAAAGTCCGGGCCGGATGCCGGCTTCGCCGATCTCTTCGACAACCGCTGGTGCATCTTCACGCCGCTGCCGGGCACGGATCCGGAGGCGCTGGAAAAGCTCTCCGAATTCTGGCGGCGCTGCGGCTCCAACATCGACACGATGGACCCGCAGCATCACGACATGACCTTGGCCATCGTCTCGCATCTGCCGCATATCATCGCCTACAACATCGTCGGCACCGCCGACGACCTGGAATCGGTGACCAAGACGGAAGTCATCAAATACTCCGCTTCCGGTTTTCGCGACTTTACCCGACTGGCCGCTTCCGACCCGACCATGTGGCGGGACGTGTGCCTGCACAACAAGGACGCGATCCTGGAAATGCTGGCGCGCTTCTCGGAGGATCTGGCCTCGCTGCAGCGAGCGATCCGCTGGGGCGACGGCGAAAAGCTGTTCGACCTGTTCACCCGCACGCGCGCCATCCGCCGCTCGATCATTGAGGCCGGCCAGGATATCGATGTGCCGGATTTCGGCCGTCAGGCCGTGGAGCACCCGGGGGCCAAGCCCTAGGCCTTCTGCTCGATCTGTCCCGATGGGGGCCAGTGCGCCGCCATCATGGCCATTGTCTCGGCTCTGTCCGGAGCGCCGAGCCGGCCGCCGAAGCGCAGGCATTTAAGCGCGGCGGCGGCGCTGGCAAAGCGCAGCGCCTGCTCGGACGGCATGGCTTCGGCAAGGCCGACGGCGAAGGCGCCGTGGAAGACGTCGCCGGCGGCGAGCGTGTCGACCGCCTTGACCTTCGGCGCCTCGACATGCCGGACGCGACCGGTTCCCCGATCATGCCACCAGGTTCCGGCAGCGCCGCCCGTCACCGCGACGAAGGCGTCGGTGCGCGAGGCGAGATCGGCGCATGCGCTTTCCGGATCGAGCGCATGGCCGCAGACGATCCGCGCCGCCGGCTCCGAGGTGACGATGTGCGAGGCCAACGGCAAAAGCCGCTCGAGCACGTCGATCGGCGCGGTGTCGGCGTCGAGGATCGCCGGACGGCCGGCGTCCCGCGCGGCCGCCAAGGCAAGTGCCGCGGCGCCCGGCCAGCGGACGTCCACCAGCACGGCGTCGAAGGCGGAAAGTTCGGCAAGCGGCAGCGTGTCGGGATCGGCTTGCGCCCTGCTGTCATAGAAGGGCACGATGATGCGCTCGCCATGGGCATCCACCAGGATCGCGGCCAGCGCGGAGCGCGCGCCGGCGACGCGGCGGACCAGGCTGCAATCGACACCTTCCGCCTCGATCTCGGCAATCAGCCGGTCGCCGACCGCATCGTCTCCCGCGCTCGCCCAAAGCGACACATCGGCGCCGAGGCGATGCGCGGCGCAGGCTGCACTCGTCGCCATGCCGGAGGCGATCTGGACACCGTCGCTGGCGATGAAGTTGCCCTGATGCGCGGGCAGCGTCTCGACACGCAGGATCGTGTCGAGGGTGAACGCGCCGACGCTGAGCAGTTTGATCGGTCCGGCCATCGCAGTCTCAATCGACCGGCTTGATCTTGCCGAGCGGGATGAAGCCAAGCGAAGCTTTACCCTTCACGATCTTGAGCGGCATGGACGGTTGGTTGCCGAGCATGGCAATGCCGGCAAAACCCTGCTCGATCTCGCTCTTGTGCTCGGGAATGGCGCCGGCGAGGATCGCCGCTACGGCCTTCGGGTCCTTTAGCTTGATCGACAGATTTGCATCGATCAGGCCGTCGGCGTCGATCGAGATCGGCCCGGATACGGTTACGCGCGCCGTGCCCGATGACACGTCGAGGCTGGCAATCTCGACCGACTGGCCGCGCAGGCTTTTCGGCGGCGCCTTAATCAGCGCGACGCCGTTCTTCACTGTCGCTTCGCCGGCGCCGTCGAGTTCCGGCAGCACGCGTCCGCCGACAGCTTCCGCGTCGATCTTCAGGTCGCCAAAGCTGCCGGTATAGACGAGGTCCTGGC
>NZ_RZSR01001026.1:0-2052 GCF_004023265.1 Mesorhizobium sp. M1A.F.Ca.IN.020.06.1.1 | reverse complement strand
GTCGGCGTCGGCAGGATGCCGCGGCCATTGGTTTCGTTGTAGAGCGAGACATTGCCGGAGACGATCGGGAAGCCGAGCGCGCGACAGGCGTCGCCGATACCCTTAACCGCTCCGACAAACTGGCCCATGATCTCCGGCCGCTCCGGATTGCCGAAATTGAGATTGTCGGTGGCGGCAAGCGGCAGGGCGCCCGTTGCCGTCAGGTTGCGCCAGCATTCGGCGACGGCCTGCTTGCCGCCCTCATACGGGTCGGCCTCGCAATAGCGCGGCGTGACGTCGGAAGAGAAGGCGAGCGCCTTGGTTGGATGGCCTTCGACGCGCACCACGCCGGCATCGCCGCCTGGGAGCTGCAGCGAATTGCCCTGAATCAGCGTGTCGTACTGCTCCCACACCCAACGGCGCGAAGAGAGGTCCGGTCCGCCCAGCATCTTGAGCAACGCGTCGGCGACGTCGGCCTTGGGCGCGTCGTTCGCTGCAAGCGGCGCCGGCTTCTTCGTTTCGACCCAGGGGCGATCATATTCCGGCGCCTGGTCGCCCAGTTCCTTGATCGGCAGGTTGGCGACCTCGTCGCCGTGGTGCAGCACGCGGAAGCGCAGGTCGTCGGTGGTCGTCCCGACGATGGCGAAGTCGAGGCCCCATTTGCGGAAGATCGCCTCGGCTTCCTCCTCTTTCTCGGGGCGCAGCACCATCAACATGCGCTCCTGGCTTTCCGACAGCATCATCTCGTAGGCGCTCATGCGCTCCTCGCGCACCGGCACCTTGTCGAGGTCGAGCTCGATGCCGAGATCGCCCTTGGCGCCCATCTCGACCGCCGAGCAGGTGAGCCCGGCCGCACCCATGTCCTGGATGGCGATGACCGCGCCGGACGCCATCAGCTCGAGGCAGGCCTCCAGCAGGCACTTTTCGGTGAAAGGGTCGCCAACCTGTACGGTCGGCCGCTTCTCCTCGATCTTGTCGTCGAACTCGGCCGAGGCCATGGTGGCGCCGCCGACGCCGTCGCGCCCGGTCTTGGCGCCGAGATAGACGACCGGCAGGCCGACGCCCTTGGCCTGCGACAGGAAGATGGCGTTGGTTTTGGCGAGGCCGGCCGCGAAGGCGTTGACCAAGATGTTGCCGTTGTAGCGGGCGTCGAAATTGACCTCGCCGCCGACGGTCGGCACGCCGAAGGAATTGCCGTAGCCGCCGACGCCGGAAACGACTCCAGCGACCAGGTGCCGGGTCTTGGGGTGGTCAGGCGCGCCGAAGCGCAGCGCGTTCATCGCCGCAACCGGTCGCGCGCCCATGGTGAAGACATCGCGCAGGATGCCGCCGACGCCGGTCGCGGCTCCCTGATAGGGCTCGATATAGGAGGGGTGGTTGTGGCTCTCCATCTTGAAGACGACGCAGTCGCCGTCGCCGATGTCGACCACGCCGGCATTCTCGCCCGGCCCCTGGATCACCCGCGGGCCGCTGGTGGGCAGCGTGCGCAGCCATTTCTTGGAAGACTTGTAGGAGCAGTGCTCGTTCCACATCGCCGAGAAGATGCCGAGCTCGGTGAAGCTCGGCTCGCGGCCAACCAGATCGAGGATGCGCTGGTATTCGTCGGGCTTCAGCCCATGCGCGGCGACGAGCTCGGGGGTGATCGGCACGGAATTGGATATGGTCATGAGCGGCGATTGGTATCCGTGGGAGAGGGGGCTTTTCTGAGTCTCCTCTTATCGCAAGCTTTCGAGCGATACACCCCCAAAGCACGACGAAAACGCCGCAAAACCGCTGCGCCGGCACCGGCCGGTAGCGCGAGGCGCTTAGGAAAGGACAGGTCAGGAAAAACTGTCGTAGCCGGCGCGGCCCTCGTCGAGCAGGCGGCGGATGACCGCGACGCCACCGGCGACGTCCTTACTTTGCCGGGGTTGCGAAACACCGAAGCGGACGCCGTGGAAGACTTGCTCGGAACGACCGGCCTTGAACTCGTCCTCGTCGTCGATGAGCACGCCCTGCGCAAGGCAGGCATTCTTGAAGGTGCCTGAGAGCCAAGGATCCGGCAAGGTGAGCCAGACGAAGGGCACATTGTCC
>NZ_RZSR01001025.1:0-2057 GCF_004023265.1 Mesorhizobium sp. M1A.F.Ca.IN.020.06.1.1 | reverse complement strand
AATCAGCACCACCATTTCGCCCACGCAAATCAGACGCGTAAAGCCGGCTTCCCAGCTCCACGCGTCGCGTGTCTGTTCAGTCTACATAAAACCGATTCTTGGTCCACGCAAGTGGCAAGTGTTCCGCTTTATGTTTTAGCGCCGCCTCGGAACCATCCAGTCGTTCCGTCCCGGCTATGCGGGGCCTTATGCCCCAGTTTTCGCTATATGGCAAGCCGCCCCCGGTTTTCAACGGCGGAGCGCACCCACCTTCAGTCTGCCATGGGAGGTGGCACGGGCAGCAGGGCTCGAACCTACGACCTGCGGTTTTGGAGACCGCCGCTCTACCAACTGAGCTATGCCCGTATACGGGCGCTGCTATTTCACAAAGCCGATGAGAACTCAAGAGCCCTTTTGAGACGCGTCGGCCGGAAGCGCCGATCGCAGCCATCCAAGCCCCAGGGCCCATGCGCAGATCACGAGTTCAAGCGCGAAAGTCCAATGCAGAACGAAGTTCAGGACCCAGTTCCCATGGCTGGCCGGAACCGCCACGAGCTCAAACGGGCGATGACTGAACGGCGCCAACCACATGATCGGCGATGCCACCGTGTCGAGCGCCATATGCACCATGGCTCCGGCTAAGAAGATGGCGATCGACGGCAGACGCCGCGACCCCAACAACCGACCGCCCGACACGCTCACCGTCCCGATCGTGGCCCAGAACAACGGCCAATGCGTGATGTAGGCATGATGGTGCGTGCGACCGCCATCGATCAGGTAAAAATAGAGCATGTCGATGTCCGGGATGACACGCTGCCGAGCATTGCGGCAGCCACCACATCGGATGCCTCCCGTCGCCGTCTTCGCGCGAGCCTTCCCAGAATATAGCCCGATGGGAGATGGGCAATCAGCATGCAAGGTCGTCTCACATTGATGCAACGACCCTGCGGTGTCTTTGCGGCGTCATCTTTTCGGAATTTTGCAGAAACCCAGCATCTTCGGCTACGATTTCCCGGCCGGCGGCTTGTAAGGCCCGCCCGGCACGCCCCAGCCCCAGCTTGGCATTGGCTCGGTCTCAGGGTCGCAAGTCTCGCCGAGATTGGAATTAATCTTGGCCAGCCGCGATCCCCACTCGACATAGCCCATCAAGGAGGAACGGAACTCGGGATCGTCCGGCAGGCCGGCTTCGTCCGCCGCGTCCGCCAGAAGGTTGATCCAGCGCCGGCGCTGCTCCTCGGTCAGATGCTTGCCGAGATGATGCCTGACCATCTCGCGGTGGCCACCATGCCGTTCGCTGTAGGTCTTCGGCCCGCCGAAAACCTCGCCGATGAAGGCGGCGACATGTGCCTGAACACCGGACCGACGATCGGGTCCAAGGTCACTCTGTTGTAAAAGATCTGCGTCAGCCGGTTGAGCGCCTCGCTGCCGCCGGCCCATTCGAACAAAGTCGGGACGCCCTCGCTCATCTCCGGTCCTCCTACGTTTGAGCCTAGAAGGATAGCGGGAAGCTCGGAGCCGGCTCAACCTGCCTCCATGGCCAGTGCTGGCATGGCGCCGAATGCTGCTAAAGCTTGGCCGGCGATTCCGCTTCGGCGTTGGCGGACGGCAGAACCCGGCAGTTATCGGGTTTTGGCGAAGATTTGCAGATAGTGGCGCCCGTCAGAGCGTCTACCGACTGGCGGCTGGTGGTGAGCCCGAACCCCGCCAATTCGTCCTGGCTGAGCTCCCTGTGCTTGGCGGATTGGGCCGACTGCATCGCGACGAACAAGCCCGAGCCGATCGCCATCTCCTCGAGATACGACCGGACCTTGTCTTCCATGCCCATGGAATGCACCAGGAAACGCGTATCGGCGCCTACCAAGCGCCTGGTGCCGCCGGCGATCATCAGCACGCAGGCTGTATCGCATTCGGCGCCGGCTTCAACGGTGAGACCATTATGAAGGTTGTCCTTGGAGACGCACCCTGCCGTGCCGGGATCGCAATCGAGAAAATCCGTCCGGGCGACCGCAACATCCAATCTGCGCTCGCCGCCGGCCGGCTGATCCGCGAGCGCAGATTGGATGTTGCGGTCGCCCGGA
>NZ_RZSR01001024.1:0-2064 GCF_004023265.1 Mesorhizobium sp. M1A.F.Ca.IN.020.06.1.1 | reverse complement strand
GGAAAACGGGCTGAAGCCGCTGCCCTCGGCGACCAATTTCGTCACCATAGACTGCGGCCGCGACGGCGCCTTCGCGCTGAAGGTGATGCAGGCGCTGCTCTCGCGCGACGTCTTCATCCGCAAGCCGATGGCGCCGCGGCTCGACCGCTGCATCCGGGTCAGCGTCGGCCTCGACCATGAGCTCGACATCTTCGCCGAGGAATTGCCTGGCGCGCTGGCGACGGCGCTGGGGAACTAACGGCGATCCACAGCCGTTGCGTTTGCGCGGCGCCGAGCCGGATTCCGTAAGGCTTCGAAGGCGGAGACGAGCATGGTCGAGCAGAAGAGAACCGTTCGGGCGCGCATCTCCGGCAAGGTGCAAGGGGTCAGCTATCGGGTTTGGGCGCGGGACGAAGCCGTGCGCCTCGGACTGACGGGCTGGGTGCGAAACGAGCACGACGGTTCGGTCACGGCGCTCATCGCCGGCGCCGACGCAGCGATCGACTCGATGGTCGATCGGCTGTGGCGGGGGCCTAGGGGCGCGACGGTCATCAGGGTCGAGGTCGAAGAACGCACGGACGACAGTGCACCTATCGACTTCAGGATCATCGCCTAGGCAAGTCCGCCGAAATCAGCTTCCATCCACCGATCGGCAAACCGTCCGACATTGCTTCTGGTGCGATACGCACACGATATATGTGCGTATATTCCGATTTGTTACTTTAGCGCCGCATGATGAACATATTTGCTCCATAGCCGGAAAGGCGGGTGACGGAGATCAGGGGGCTCACCAAACAGTATCAACGGGGATATCCGATGCCGCAGCACAGTGCCAACGAGCAGTATCTGCTCGAGCTCATCAATGCTGAGCGCGCCAAGACCGGCGCCCAGCCCCTGGCCTTCGACAACGATCTCAGCGAAGCCGCCGAGGGCCACGACAAGTGGATGCTGGCCACCGACACATTCTCCCACACCGGTTCCGGGGGTTCGTCGCCGACGACGCGCATGACGAATGCCGGTTATACGCTGAGCGGCTCATGGGCCACGGGCGAGAACATCGCCTGGGCAACGACCCGCGCGCCGACCGGCTATGTCGACGAGGTCAAGCTTCTCCACACCAATCTGATGAATTCTCCCGGGCACCGGGCCAACATCCTCAATTCCAACTTCCGTGAAGTTGGGCTCGCCTTCGAGGTCGGCGACTACAAGGGCCGCAGCAGCGCCTTCGTCACCGAGGATTTCGCCAAGAGCGGCACGGATATCTTCCTCACCGGCGTCGCTTTCGACGACAAGGACGGCGACCGTTTCTACGATCCGGGCGAAGGGCTGGGCACCATCACTGTGACCGCCAGGAACTCAGCCGGCCAGACCTTTAAGACCACGACCTCGGCCGCCGGCGGCTATGATCTAGCGCTGAAGCCCGGCACCTATAACGTCACTTTTTCTGGCGCCAATATCGCCACTTCGACGCAGACGGCGACAATCGGCACCAAGAACGTCAAGCGCGACCTGATCGACCCGGCAATGAAATCGGGCACGCTCGCGGCGACGGCATCGGCAGAAGATTCAGGATCCGATTCAAGCCACGCCCCGGCCGCGCCGACCAGCGGACCGAACACGGGCAACGGCACCAAAAACTGGCTCGCCGACTTCTTCGGCAAGCATCCTGTTGGCGACCGGGGCACGCCTGGTCTCACCGACTCCACCGACGCGCCCAAGCATGATGCGGTGGCCTTGGACAGCGACCAATTCTTGTTCCGTCACGCCTCGCACGCCAATCCGGACAACGCGCCGGATCCGTCGGACCATGTCCAGCAGGCTGTGGAACGGGCGGCAGCGGGGCTGCACGACCACCTGCCGGCCGACAATCCGGTCTTTGCCGACGCGGCCGATGCGGCGCAGTCCGCGATCACCAAGATCCTGGCGCAGATTGCCGGCCATTCCGACCATCAAACGACGGAACTCGTCGGCTGATCCATTCACCGCGGGCCGCGCCTCGATCGCGGCCCGCCAACCCGCCTCAAGCCGGGCGCGGTTTTTTCGGGGGTAACCATCTGACACGCTCGCCTTTAGCTGACCTGAAAC
>NZ_RZSR01001023.1:0-2064 GCF_004023265.1 Mesorhizobium sp. M1A.F.Ca.IN.020.06.1.1 | reverse complement strand
GAATTGCAGAAGCGCGCCAGGCAGCGCGGCGTGACCCTTGTCGGCAGCACCGACCAGACGGCGACGCATGTGCTGAAGGGTTATTTCTCGACCATGTCCGAAGGCAAGGACACCACAGTCATCTATGTCTGGGATATCTACGATCCGTCGGGCAACCGCCTGCATCGCATCAATGGCCAGCAGAAAGCGGCCTCGGTCGGCAGTGGCGAAGGCTGGCCGGCAGTAGCGCCGGCGACCATGCAGGCCATCGCCGACCAGACGATCGACCAGTTCACCGCGTGGCTCGGCGGCGACGGCGCCGGTTGATCGACCAACCTGTTGCCGGCTTGCGATCCAGCCGGCCTTTGTTGCGCCTTGTCGAACGATTCCCGATCACGAGGCTTGCAATACCGGCGCGGGCCGCTAAAAGCCCGGCATAAAGGCTCATGAGAGTCTGTCCGGTCTCTCCATCCTTCACCAGGAACGGTGCATGAAGCTTTTTGCGGGCAATTCCAACAGGGTGCTGGCCGAAGCGGTCGCTCGCTATCTCAACATCCCGCTGGGGAAGGCCAGCGTCAGGCGCTTCGCCGATCAGGAGATCTTCGTCGAGATCCAGGAGAACGTGCGCGGCGAGGATGTCTTCATCCTGCAGTCGACCTCCTATCCGACCAACGACCATCTGATGGAGCTGCTCATCATGATGGACGCCTTCATGCGCTCCTCGGCAAGGCGCATCACGGCGGTCATTCCCTATTTCGGCTACGCCAGGCAGGACCGCCGCGCCTCAGGCCGCACGCCGATTTCGGCCAAGCTCGTCGCCAACATGATCACCCGCGCCGGCGCCGATCGCGTGCTGACGCTCGACCTCCACGCCGGCCAGATCCAGGGCTTCTTCGACATTCCGACCGACAATCTGTTCTCGGTGCCGGTGATGGCCCGCGACGTGAAGGCGAAATACAAGCAGCTCGGCAATGTCGTCGTCGTATCGCCCGACATCGGCGGCGTAGTGCGGGCGCGCGCGCTTGCAAAACGCTTCGATGCGCAGCTCGCCATCGTCGACAAGCGCCGCGAGCGGCCCGGCGAATCCGAGGTGATGAACATCATCGGCGCCGTCGCCGGCAAGGATTGCCTCTTGATTGACGACATCGTCGATTCCGGCGGCACGCTCTGCAACGCGGCCGATGCCTTGCTCGCCAACGGCGCGACCAGCGTCACTGCCTACATCACCCATGGCGTGCTCTCGGGCGGCGCGGTTGCCCGCATCAGTGGCTCGAAACTGCAGGAACTGGTGATCACCGATTCCATCCAGCCGAGCCAGGCCGTGCTCGACGCACCCAACATCCGCGTCATCTCGATCGCCGACCTGATGGGCGAGGCGATCTCGCGCACGGCGACAGAAGAATCGGTCTCAAGCCTGTTCGACTAAGCCGCGGCGCTGCTGGCTTGAACCGGGCCGCTTGATCGCTTTGGCCCCTCGCCTGACTCGCGCGCGCCGCGCATATAGCCGCGCGGCGAGCTGCCGAGCATGCGCTTGAACATGGTGATGAACGCCGGCACGCTGTCATAGCCAAGATCGAGCGCCACCCTGGTGATGGGTTCGCCGTCGGCGAGCCTCGGCAGCGCCGCGAACAGGCAGGCCTGCTGGCGCCAAGTGGAAAGCGACAGCCCGGTCTGGCGGTGGAAGGCGCGTGTGAAGGAGCGCCGGCTCATGCCAGCGGCATCCGCCCAATCGTCGATCGTCGCATGTGGCGAGGGCGCCGCGACAAAGCGCCGGCAGAGCGCCGCGAGCTTCGGATCCGACGGAAGAGGCAGGCCGAGCGGCCGCTCCGGCAGGTTCGGTATCTCATGCAGCAAGAGCCCCATGATCAGCCCGGCGCGTCCTTCGAGCTCGCCGCCCTGAGGCAGCTTCTCCGATTCCACGATCAGACTGTGCATCAGCTCGGTAATGCCGACGACACGTAAGCCCTCCGGCAGGCCGGGAATTGCATCCGGCACCACATAAACCGAGCGCATCGAGACGTCGCCCAGCATCTCGACCGAATGCTCGATGCCGGCCGGTATCCACATCGCATGGTCGGGCGGCAC
>NZ_RZSR01001022.1:0-2066 GCF_004023265.1 Mesorhizobium sp. M1A.F.Ca.IN.020.06.1.1 | reverse complement strand
GACGCATCTTCACGTCTTCCCGTTCAGCCCGCGCGGCGGGCGTGCCCTCGCGCGGGCTGAACGGGAAGACGTGAAGATGCGTCAGGCCGCATTCCGCGACGATTTTCTCCGAGTTTTTGAACATCGCCTCGGTCTCGGTCGGGAAGCCGGCGATGATGTCGGCTCCGAAGACGATGCCGGGACGGAGCTTCCGCACGTCCTCGCAGAAGCGGATCGACTGATCGCGCAAATGCCGGCGCTTCATGCGCTTCAGGATCATGTCGTCGCCCGATTGCAGCGACAGATGCAAATGCGGCATCAGCCGCGGCTCGGTGGCAATCGCGTCGAGCAGCTCGTCGTCGGCTTCTATGGAATCGATCGACGACAGCCTCAGGCGCTTCACCTCGGGCACCTGGCGCAGGATCGTCTTCACCAGCTTCCCAAGCTTCGGGCTGCCCGGCAAGTCGGCGCCGAAGCTGGTCATGTCGACGCCGGTAAGCACGATCTCGGCATAGCCGTTGCCTGCGAGACGCTTGACCTGCTCGACCACGGCGCCCATCGGCACCGAGCGCGAATTGCCGCGGCCGTAAGGAATGATGCAGAAGGTGCAGCGATGGTCGCAGCCATTCTGCACCTGCACGAAGGCGCGCGCCCGGCCCTCAATGGCGTCGACCATGTGGCTCGCCGTCTCGCGCACCGAGAAGATATCGTTGACGCGCGCCTTCTCGGTATCGTTGACGCCGAAGTCCGGCAGCGCGCGGTAGGAGTTCGCCTTGAGCTTCTCCTCATTGCCGAGCACCAGGTCTACCTCGTCCATGGCGACGAAATTCTGCGGCTCGGTCTGCGCGGCGCAGCCGGTGACGATGATGCGCGCTTCAGGGTTCTCGCGACGGACCTTGCGGATCGCCTGCTTGGCCTGGCGCACGGCTTCGGCGGTGACGGCGCAGGTGTTGAAGATGACGGCGCCGCCTTCCAGCGCGCCGAGGCCGGCGCTTTCGGCCTCGCGGCGCATCACCTCCGATTCATAGGTGTTGAGGCGGCAGCCGAACGTGACCACGTCGATACCGTTGCCGATAGGCCCTTCGGGCGCCGGGCCCTTTTGAAGAGCGGACATCAGGCGGCGCTTTCGGTGTCGCGGGCCCAGGCGCCGGTCGAAGGGTCGAAGCTGCCGGAAAACTCCCATTCGGCGGCGCCGGTCAAAATGACGTGATCGTCGTCGCGCCACTCGACATTGAGCTCGCCGCCGCCGGGCGTGACCAGCGACACGCTGCGGCCGGTGCGCTTGGTGCGGGCGGCTGCCACCACGGCGGCGCAGGCCGCGGAGCCGCAGGCCTTGGTGAGACCCGCGCCGCGCTCCCAGGTGCGGATGAACATCGTCTCGGGCGAGGTGACCTGAGCGATGGTGATGTTGGCGCGCTCGGGAAAGATCGGATGGTTCTCGAGCAGCGGACCGAATCGGTCGAGCTCGTAGGACCAGACGTCGCGGTCGACCCAGAAGATCGCGTGCGGATTGCCCATCGAGACGACCGAAGGCGAATGCAGCACCGGCGCATCGATCGGGCCGATCTGCAGTTCGATCATGCGAGTGTCGCGGAACTCCTCGGCAAGCGGGATCTCCTGCCAGCCGAAACGCGGCTTGCCCATGTCGACCGAGATCGAGCCGTCGGCATGTTCCTGAGCATTGAGAATGCCGGCGCGGGTTTCGAAGGTGAAGGTCTTTTGGCCGGTCTCGGCCGCAAGCGCCTGCACGACGCAGCGCATGCCATTGCCGCAGGCCTGCGCACCGGTGCCGTCCGAATTCAAGATGTCGACGTAATAAGCAGTGCCGGTCGTGCGCGGATCATGGATCGCCATGATCTGATCGAACTTGGTCGCCGCGTCGGCATTGAGGGCAATCGCCGCGGCTGCCGTCACCTTGTCGGCACGGCCGCGCATATCGGCGACGATGATCTCGTTGCCGATGCCGTTCATCTTGGCGAATGGGGCAGTGCCTGCCATCTAACCGGTCGTTCCAATTCCGTTTGGCGCTATATGGCGGAAACGGGCGGGAATTACCAGTGCAACGCGACTCCCGGCCAGGACGCGGC
>NZ_RZSR01000101.1:0-9924 GCF_004023265.1 Mesorhizobium sp. M1A.F.Ca.IN.020.06.1.1 | reverse complement strand
GGCCTCGTCGAGGCCCTTGACGATGCCCGCCAGCACCGTCGCCGCCACAAGATAAGGGTTGGCGTCGACGCCGGACGGCCGGTGCTCGATACGCCGGTTCATCGCATCGCCCGCCGGCACGCGCAACGCCACGGAGCGGTTGTTGACGCCCCAGGTCGGCGCCACCGGCGCATAGGATTGCGCCACGAAACGCCGCCATGAATTGGCATGCGGCGCAAACACCAGCATCGATTCCGCCATGGTGTGGATCAGGCCGCCAAGCGCGTTGAGCAGGCTTGGCGACCATTTCTCGCCGGCAGCTTCGGAGAAGACGTTGCGGCCGGCATCGTCCTGCAGCGAGACGTGGAAATGCATGCCCGAACCGGCATAGGCCTCGATCGGCTTGGCCATGAAGCAGGCGGTGACGCCGTGCCGGCGCGCCTGCGCCCTCACCAGCCGCTTCAGCATGACCAGGTCGTCGGCCGCCCGCATCACGTCCTTGCGGTAGTTGAGCGTCAGCTCGTACTGTCCGGGCGCATATTCGGAAATCACCGTCTCGGCCGGAATGCCTTGCGCCCTGGCGGCGGCGTAGATGTCGGAAAACAGCGGCTCCATGCCGTGCAGGTGGTCGACTGAATAGACTTCCGTTTTGCCCGAGCGGCGCCCGTCGAGCACCGCGCGCGCCGCCTGCACCTTGCCGTCGGCATCGCGCTCATTGGCAAGCAGAAAAAATTCCAGTTCGAAGGCGCCGGCCGGATGCAGGCCGCGCGCCGCCAGGATCCCGACTTGCCTTGCCAGCACCAGCCGCGGATCGGAGGTCATCGGCTGGCCGTCGAGACGATACATCGCCATCAGCACCTGGCCGCGCGGCGGCTTGGTGCCGTGCAGCGGCACCAGCGTGCCTGGAACCGGCCATGCCCTGAGGTCGCCGTCGCCGGTGTCCCAGATCAGCCCGGTCTCGTGAACATCCTCACCGGTGATGTCGAGGCCGAGGATCGAGATCGGCATATGCCTTCCGCCCTCGAAAATGCTCATCAGCTCGTGCCGGCGCACGATCTTGCCGCGGCCGATGCCGTTGGCGTCGGTGAGCACGATGTCGAAGGCCTCGATGTCGGGATGGGCGGCGAGAAACGCTTTCGCCTCGGCCGGCGTCGAGCCCGAAGGGGAGGTCACAACTGTGCTCGGATTGTCCATAGCCGCTTGTCTCATGCCGTAAGCCTGGCGGCAACCGCGGCGAAAGCCGCGATCAGGCGGCTTACCTGCGCCGCGGTCGTCGCCGGCGAGATCAGCATCATATTGTGGAACGGCGCGATCAGCACGCCGCGATTGACCAGCGCGACATGGACGGCGGCTTCGAGTTCCGGCGCATGTGCCTTCTCCGCCTCGCCGCCGTTCTTGAGCGGCCCGGGCGTGCAGATGAACTCGACGCGGGCGCCGACGCGCGCGACATGCCAAGGCAGCTTGTTTCGCTCGATGACGGCGGAGAGCCCCGCGTCGAGGCGGCGCGCCAGCCGGTCCATATGCGCATAGGCCTCCTCGGTCATTACCTCTTCGAGCGTCGCCCGCATCGCCGCGAATTGCAGCGGGTTGGCCGACAGCGTGGTGCCCATGCCGGAATAGCCGGGTTCCTTGCTGCGATTGTAGGTGCTGTAGCGCGTCGCGACCTCCTCGCTCATGCCCCAGATGCTGGCCGGCACGCCTCCGGCCACCGGCTTGCCGAGCACGAACAGGTCCGGCTCCAGCCCGTGCTTTCGCGTGTAACCGCCGGGCCCGGTTGAAATGGTGTGCGTCTCGTCGATCAAAAGCAGCGTGCCGGCGGCGCGGGTGAGGCGCCGCAGCGCGTCGTGGAAGCCGGGTTCCGGCAGCACCATGCAGGAATTGGTCAGCACCGGTTCGGTGATCACGCAGGCGATATCGCGGTCGCCAAGTGCCGTTTCCAATGCTGCAATATCGTTGAATTCGATAACCTTGGTTGCCCGTGTGAGATCGCGGAACTCGCCTGCCAGCCCAGGCCGGTTGACCGGCTTGCCGTCGATCAGTCGCACCATCGTCTCGTCGACCGAGCCGTGATAGCAGCCGTTGAAGACCAGGATCTTTTCGCGCCCCGTCACCGCGCGGGCGACCCGCAAGGCGAAGCGGTTGGCATCGGTGGCGGTGGTGGCGATCTGCCAATAGGGCAGGCCGAAGCGCTGCTGCAAGAGCGGACCGATCGCCAGCGCATCCTCGCTGGGCAGCATATAGGTCAGGCCGCGTGCTGCCTGCCGGCGGATGGCGCGGGCGACCGGCGGCGGCGAATGGCCGAGCATCGAGCCGGTGTCGCCCAGGCAGAAATCGTCGAGCTTGTTGCCGTCGACATCGGTAATCGTGGCACCCTTGGCGCTGTCGACCAGGATCGCAAATGGCGTCGGCCAGTCGGTCATCCAATGCATCGGCACGCCGCCGAGGAAGCCGGCCATGCCGTTGCCAACCTTGGCCTCGGACTTCGGCCGCGCCTTGCGGAAGGCGGCCGCCTCGGCCTCGCGCAGCTCGGCTATGCGGGCGGCGGCGATGCCGCCGATGGAAGTCCGGTCGATTGAATGCATGAAGCCCCTCTTTCTCGCGCGGCACTCTGCCAACCGGTCGGCAAAACCGCAATTGGCCGCGCAGGGGGCGGGCGTTGGCTCAGGCAGTAGGGATTAAGGGATGAAGAGATTAAGGGAGTAGGGCATTGGGAAGACAGCGGAGGAAGGCTTTCCTTTCCCTATTCCATTGGCGCCCTATTCCCCTAATCCCTTACGCCGTGATGTCGATCACGCCGCAATCGCCGGCCGCGCTGCCGAAGACGATGCGGCGCTCTTCCTTGTCCCACATCATCGAGGTGATGGCGCCTTTGCCGGGACGACGCAGCAGCACTTCCTTGGCGTCGGCGAAGCGGGCCGCGATCACCATGCCGTCCTCATAGCCGATCGCGGTGACCTCCTGGCTGGGATGGCAGGCAACGCACGTCACCATGGTATTGCCGCGCGTGCCGAGCTCCAGCGGCGCCTTGCCCATCGGCCCGTCCTTGCTGGCGAAAGGCCACACGATCGCCGCCGGCGCGCCGGAGCTCGCCAGCCATTTGCCCTTCACGCTCCAGGACAGGCTTTTGACCTTGCCCGGATAGCCGCTCATGCGCATGTGCTTGCCGTCGGCCAGCTTCCAGCCATGCAGCGCGTTTTCCTGCATGGTGGTAATCAGGAAAGCGCCGTCCGGCGAAAAGCTGATCCCGGTATGGGCGCCGGCCCATTCGAGCTCGACCGGCTTGCCCTCCGCCGCAGGAAAATGCAGCGTCGCGCCGTTGTAGCGGGCAACGCCGAAGCGCATGCCCTTGGGCGAGAAGGCGAGCCCTTCCACCGAGCGCGGATGGGCGAATTCCTTGATCTTGCCGTCGGCGAAACGGACGAACGCCGTCTTGCCCGAGGCATAGGCGACCGCACCCTGAGGGCCCGCCGCAACGCTGGTGATCCATTTTCTGCAGGCGCTGGCAAGTTCGCTCGCCTCGCCGCCGGCCTTGACCTCAAACACCTTGCCGTCCTCGCCGCCGGTGATCAGGCGGTCGTTCGCCGCATCGTGGAAGGCGGCGAGCAGCCCGTCATTCGCCTGTACGGTCTTGTGCCCATTGTCGAGCCGATGGATCGCGCCGTCGGCCAAAGCGAAATGCGGCACGTCGCCGAGGAAGACGGCGGCGACGCAATGGCCTTCGAGATCAAGCGGGGCGACTGTCGGCATGGGGATGGTCCATTCGATTTCACCAGCCGGCGCGGCTAGGTGTGACTCCCCCTTCTCCCCTTGTGGGAGAAGGTGGATTGGCGCGTAGCGCCAAGACGGTTGAGGGGTGTTCGACGGAGTGCCGTCATCGCCAAGCTGGAACACCCCTCATCCGACCGAGCTTCGCTCGGCCACCTTCTCCCACAAGGGGAGAAGGAAAGTAGGGGCAGCGCTAACGCCTGAAAGTCCGGAAATCAAGCCGCCTGGCAAGCTTCAAAACTCTTCCTGAGGCGCTCGGCGTCGAGATCGCGGCCGATGAAGACCAGCCGGCTTTCATGCTTCTCGCCGTCCTTCCAGGCGCGCTGGTGGTCGCCTTCGAGGATCATGTGCACGCCTTGCAGGACATAGCGATCCTCGTCGCCCTTCAGCGCGATGATGCCCTTAAGCCTGAGGATGTTCGGCCCTTCCATCTGGGTCACCTTCTCGATCCAGGGGAAGAACTTCTTCGGATCCATCTCGCCGCCGCGCAGCGAGACCGACTTCACCGTGACATCATGGATGTCGGAAGGATGGCCGTGGTGATGGTGATCGTGCCCGTCGTGATGATGGTGGTGGTCGTGATCGCAATCCGGACCGCATTCATGGTCGTGATCGTGGTCGTGCGCCTCGAGGAAATGCGGATCGTTCTCCAGCGCGCGTGACAGGTCGAAGGCGCCGCGGTCGAGCACTTCGCCGAGCGCCACACCGGCGCGCTGGGTGCGATGGATCCTGGCCGCCGGGTTGATGGCGCGGATCGTCGCCTCGACCTTTTCGAGCTCTTCGGGAGTGACGAGATCGGTCTTGTTCAGCACCACCACATCGGCGAAGGCGATCTGGTCCTCGGCCTCCTTCGAGTCCTTCAGGCGCAGCGGCAGGTGCTTGGCGTCAACCAGCGCCACCACCGCGTCGAGCTTGGTTTTGGAGCGCACATCGTCGTCCATGAAGAAGGTCTGCGCCACCGGCACCGGGTCGGCCAGACCAGTGGTCTCGACCACGATGGCATCGAAACGGCCGGGCCGCCGCATCAGGCCCTCGACGACGCGGATCAGGTCGCCGCGCACCGTGCAGCACACGCAGCCATTGTTCATCTCATAGATTTCCTCGTCGGATTCGACGATCAGATCGTTGTCGATGCCGATCTCGCCGAACTCGTTGACGATGACCGCGTAACGCTTGCCGTGGTTCTCCGACAGGATGCGGTTGAGCAGCGTCGTCTTGCCCGCGCCGAGATAGCCGGTGAGAACGGTTACGGGGATCTGCGTCTGTGCATCGCTCATGGCCTGCCTCGAAAAATCTGTGCTCGAAGGATTTGTCGGCCCTCATATAGGACGTGAGCCGCGCTTTTGCACGCGCCAAACCGATGGGCCAGCCGGTCCCGATCGGGGCAGCCGCAGTGGGTTAAAGGAACAGGGCAGCCGCACGGCATCAGAGCCCCTCCGGGATGTTCCGCTGTGAATGCCGGCGGGCCAAAAGTCGTTTGTCATCTAACTGAAATAAACATCTGGCATCACCTGCGCGGGCAACGCAATGCTTGCCGGCAAAGTGTTTGCAGGCCGGACTCGTTAAATCGTCATTTGCCAGCCGCCGGACAGCCTCTATGCTGCCCGCGCCGGTTCGGCCGAAGAGGGAATGACCATGGCCAAGGCGGACAGAACGGCGACTATGAACCGGCTGCATTCGGCAGCGCGGCTGGCGCGCACGGCGCTTGCTGCGCGCCTTCTGGCACATGGCTTCTACGCCGGCCAGGACCAGATCATGCTGGCGCTCGACCGCGAAGACGGCCAGACACCCGGCAATCTCGCCGACAAGCTCGGCGTACGTCCGCCGACGATCACAAAAACCATCAACAGGCTGCAGGCGCAGGGTTTTCTCGAAAAGCGCGCCTCCAACGCCGATGCCCGCCAGGCCCATATTTTCCTCACCGGCTCCGGCCGCGAAACCATCCGCGCCATCGAGAAATCGGTCAAGAAGACCGAGAAGCAGGCGCTAAGGGGTCTCGACAAGAAAGACCAGAAGGCGCTGTTCAAGCTGCTCGCCCGCATCGAGGCCAACCTGTCGAACGAGGCCCTGATCCTCATCGACGACGACGCCGAGCTGGATGATTAACGAGCGACGCGCAGCGTCGTCTCGAGGACGCGTGAGCGCGATGCGCAGCATCGTCGCTTAGCCGCTGGGCGTTGGTGACCACGAGCGACGCGTAAGCGTCGTCTCGAGCGACCCAAGCGCGATGCACAGCATCGTCGCCTCAGGCACCACCAAGCATCGGCTTGGCGGAAAGGGCGACGACGCTACGCGTCGCGCACCAGCGTCGCCCAGCGTCAGCCCGAACGCCTTCTTGAAATGCCGGTTGAAATGGCTCTGATCGCTGAAGCCGGCCGCAACAGCTGTTTGGGCAAGCTGCTCTCCCGCTTCGATCATGCGTCGCGCCCGCTGCAGCCGGCGCATCAACAGGAAGCGATGCGGGCTTGTCGAATAGGTCGCGCGGAAATGGCGCGACAGCGCGTAGCGGTCGAGGCCGGTAACCGCCTCCAGCTCGTCGGAGCGCACCGGCCGTTCAGCGTTTTCTTCGAGATAGTCGCGGGCCAGCGCGGCAGCCCGCCACGCGATTTTTCCCGCTGATTTTGCCGGCTGTCCGGCATGGCGTTTCAATTGCTGCGCCAGCTGCGCGATGAAATCCGCCACGAACAGGTCGTCGAGTTCCTCGGTGAGCGGTGTTAGCGCCGACAGCAGCGTGCCGCGCAACTGAGGGTCGCTCACCACAGCATCCTTAACGAAAGGGAGCGGCGAACCGTGGAGGCAGTCAAGCAGCAGCGACGGCTCGAGATAGAGAATCCTGTAGCGTAAGCCGTCCTCGGTGCCGGCGCCGCCGTCATGCAGTTCGTCGGGATGCAGCACGATCACCTGGCCGGGCACGCTGTGCCGAAGCGCGCCGCGATAGTGGAAGCGCTGCACGCCGTCCAGCGTCACGCCGATGGCGTAGGTGTCGTGGCGGTGCAATTCGAAGGCATTGCCGTGGAAACGCGCCTCGATGCGCTCGAGGCCCGTGGCACCGGGCGCCGAAACGATCCGGTCGTCCTCAGCGCACGAACGTTCAAGACCTCCCAGCGCCTCATTGCCTAGATCGTGCGCCATGGTCCCTCATGCACATCCGGGAGAAACATTTTGGTGTTCGATACGAAATTTGCAATGGTCCTCAAGGAAGATCTCGCCGTCTGGCAGAAGCTCAACGTTACCGCTTTCCTGACCAGCGGCATCGTCGCGCAATCTCCTCAAATCATCGGCGAGCCCTATTGCGACCGCGCCGGCAATCTCTTCAATCCGCTCTCGGTCCAGCCCGTTATCGTGCTGTCGGCGGACGAGCCGACGCTTGCTGCGATCCACCGCCGGGCCCTGGAGCGCGGCGTGACGACATCGGCCTATGTCGAGGAGATGTTCTCCACCGGCCATGACCTGGCCAACCGCGCCGTTTTCGCCGAATTCGCGCCGGACGACGCCAAGATCGTCGGCATCGCGCTGCGCGCCGAAAAGAAGCTGGTCGACAAGATTACCAAGGGCGCCCGCATGCATGCTTGACCCTCGGGGAGGATGCTCTTGGTGGCTGATTGACCATTCGTCCGGACGACGTCGCGCACGTTCGAGATTGGCCGCGACCTCCCTGCTTCGTCAGCCTGGGGTCTGCGCGCGTCGCGTCGCTCCTTGCTCCGCCCGGGCGGACGAGCAAGGAACGTTCTGCTGATCGCCAAGGCACTGCGCTCTAAGCCTGTCGACACGTCTTGTTGGGCCAGTCGCTTTTGGCTTGCCGGCCGGCGGCGATTGCCGCAAAAGGGTGGCGTCTACCTCTCCTCCGGCCCGATTTTGAGCGTTCCCAAAAATCACGACGACAGCGCGACGCCGCCCGCGGCGATGCTGTTGATGCTCTGCGTCTATGTCTGCTTCACCTTTCTCGACACCTCAAGCAAATATCTGGTGCTCGCCGGCGTCTCGGCGCTGATCGTCGCCTGGGCCCGCTTCATCGTGCATGTCCTGCTTGTCGGGGTTTTCCTTCGCGGCTGGCGCGAGCCGTCGCGCTTCCGCGCCAATAACCTGCCGGCGCACATTCTGCGCGGATGTCTGCTTTTCGGCTCGACCATGTTCAACATCCTGGCGCTCAGGACGCTGCAGCTCGCTGAGACCACCTCGATCTATTTCTTCGGCCCGATGGTGATCACCGCATTGGCCGGCCCGCTGCTCGGCGAGTGGGCGGGCTGGCGGCGCTGGCTGGCGATCCTCACCGGCTTCGTCGGCGTCCTCATCATCACCCGGCCCGGCGTCGGCGTGTTCGGCATGGGCCATCTCTTCGCGCTGGGCTCGATGCTGTCGAACTCTTTTTACGTCATCATGACCCGGCGCATGTCGTCGACGGAGACATCCGAAAGCCTGATCCTGTTCTCGGCGCTGGCGCCGGCGGTGCTGCTCCTGCCCATGCTGCCCTTCTCATTGTCCCTGCCGCAGGACGGCTGGCACTGGGTGATCCTTTTGATGCTCGGCGTCTTCGGCGCCGGCGGCCATTGGCTCCTGGTCCAGGCCTATCGCCTGGCGACGACGACGGCGCTCGCGCCTTACCCTTATTCGCAGATGATTTGGATGATCATCTCCGGCTGGCTGATCTTCCACCAGTTTCCCGACCGCTGGACCCTGCTCGGGGCGGCCATCATCGTCGCCAGCGGCCTCTTCATCATCCACCGCGAGCACAGGCTTCGCTTGCACAATTCCGCTTCCTTGGACACGGAAGCCGAGGGCTTGGCAAAAAAACTTTGATTTGCCCTCGATCGATGGCATAAGCCCCATTTAAACAGTTTAAAGGCCCGGGGACCAAGGCTGGCACAGAAGATCAAGCTTTCGACGATCGCGGATGCGCTTGGCGTGTCCACGGCAACGGTTTCGCTGGCACTGCGCGACAGCCCGCTGGTCGCGGGGTCGACGCGCGAGCGCATCAAGGAGCACGCGCGCGCCATCGGCTATATCTACAACCGACGGGCCGCGTCGCTCCGCACTTCGCGCTCCGGCATTGTCGGCGTCGTCGTGCACGACATCATGAACCCGTTCTTTGCCGAGATCCTGCGCTCGATAGAAAGCGAGCTCGACCGCAGCCGCCAGACCTTCATCCTGTCCAACCATTATGACCAGCTGGAAAAGCAGCGCACCTTCATCGACACGCTGCTGCAGCTCGGCGCCGACGGCGTCATCATGTCGCCGGCCATAGGCACGCCGGCCGAGGACATCATCATGGCCGAGGAAAACGGCCTCCCGGCGGTGCTGATCGCGCGCACCGTTACCGGCGCCGACGTGCCGGTCTTCCGCGGCGACGATGCCTATGGCACGGCACTCGCGACCAACCATCTCATCTCGCTCGGCCACAAACGCATCGCCATGATCGGCGGCACGGACCAGACCTCGACCGGCCGCGACCGCTACCAGGGCTACGTCAACGCCATGGAAGCGGCCGGGCTGGAGGTGAAGCCGTCCTGGCGCATTCCTGGACCGCGCACCAAGCAGGCCGGTTTCGAGGCTGCAGGACAGTTCTTGGCGCTGAAGGACAAGCCGACCGCCGCCTGCTGCTGGAATGATCTGGTTGCGATCGGACTGATGAACGGCATCGCGCGCGCCGGTCTGGTGCCGGGCGTCGATATCTCCGTCACTGGTTACGACGACCTGGAGGAGGCTGCGATAGCAACGCCGGCCTTGACCACGGTCTGGAATGGCCAGCGCGAGGTCGGCCGCCGCGCCGCCAGCGCGCTGCTCGACAAGCTGAACGGGCAGGCCGTGCGGCCGTCGCAGGAATTGATCAAGCCGGAGCTGCACGTACGCCAGTCCACCGGCAAGCCGGTGGAGCGTCAATGACACAGACAGAAGCGAAGTCGCCGGTCGCCGTCCTGGTGCCGGGCCGTTTCAACGACCATGCCATCGGCCGGATCGACCAGGCGTTCAAGCGCGTGCGGATCGAGCGCGCCGATCCGTCGCTCGTCACCGGCGAGATGCGCGAGAGCGTGCGCGGCATCGCCTCCTTCGGCGGCATCAGCGCGGCCATGATCGACGCGCTGCCGAATCTCGAGATCATCGCCAATTTCGGCGTCGGCTATGACTCCGTCGACGCTCGTCATGCCGCGACCCGCGGCGTCATGGTCACCAACACGCCCGACG
>NZ_RZSR01001021.1:0-2070 GCF_004023265.1 Mesorhizobium sp. M1A.F.Ca.IN.020.06.1.1 | reverse complement strand
GTCATGGATCAAGTCGTGGTCGCCGACGTCATCGTCACGCTTGGCGGCGCCTCCGTCGGCGACCACGACTTGATCCATGACGTGCTGACCGGCGAAGGCATGCAGCTCGACTTCTGGAAGATCGCCATGCGTCCCGGCAAGCCGCTGATGTTTGGCCGGCTCGGCGACATTCGCTGCATCGGCCTGCCCGGCAATCCGGTCGCAAGCCTGGTCTGCTCGCAGCTGTTCCTGAAGCCGCTTCTGGCGCGGCTGGGCGGCCGGTCCTGCCGTCAGGAAATCCGCACGGCCCGGTTAGGCGTCGCAATGCACGCCAACGATCTCAGGCAGGACTATGTGCGCGCCGTGGTCCGCGAAGATGCGGGGGGGTTGATCGCAACACCGTTCGGCACCCAGGATTCCTCGATGTTGAGGATGCTCGCCGATGCCAATGGCCTGATCGTGCGCCAACCCTTCGCACCGGCGGCTGAAGCCGGCGAGGAGTGCACCGTTCTGATGTTACGCTGAACAAAACGTCAACACATTCACTAAACTTTAAACGGTTGCGGAACACAACTGGAACAGATAGTGTTTGTTCTGGGTTTGTTTTTCTGATTCTGGTTTCAGAACCCATGGGGGCCGCCATGCTGACGCGCAAACAACATGAACTGCTGATGTTCATCCATGAACGGCTCAAGGAAAGCGGCATTCCGCCGTCTTTCGATGAGATGAAGGAAGCGCTCGACCTTGCCTCGAAATCGGGCATCCACCGCCTGATCACGGCGCTGGAGGAGCGCGGTTTCATTCGCCGGCTTCCGAACCGGGCGCGTGCCCTTGAAGTGCTGCGCCTACCTGACTCGATCGCGCCCGGCCTCAATGCGGCGAAGAAGTTCTCGCCGAGCGTCATCCAGGGCGGCCAAGGCAATCTCGGCCGCCAGATCAAACCCGCGGCGCCCGCCCGCACGCCGACGCCCAGCAATGACGACGACGCCGTTTCAGCCGTCTCCATCCCGGTGATGGGTCGCATTGCCGCCGGCGTGCCGATCGACGCCATCCAGCACCAGACGCATTCGATCACAGTGCCGCCGGACATGATCGCGGGCGGCGAGCACTACGCGCTCGAGGTCAAAGGCGATTCGATGATCGAGGCCGGCATCTTCGACGGCGACACGGTCATCATCCGCAACGCCAGCACTGCGAGCCCCGGGGAGATCGTCGTGGCGCTGGTCGATGACGAGGAGGCGACGCTGAAGCGCTTCCGCCGCAAGGGCGCCTCCATCGCGCTCGAGGCTGCCAATCCGGCCTATGAGACGCGCATCTTCGGTCCCGATCGCGTCAAGGTTCAGGGCAAGCTCGTCGGGCTCATCCGCCGCTACTGAGGGGGCTGTGGCTTGGCCTCCGGCTTCTCGGGCTTCTTGTAAGGCGCCAACCCCCTCGCCTCACGCGAGTAGCGCCGCTGTTCGTGCCAAGGGCGGTACGGTTTTTCGACGGCGTATTGAATGGTTGCTCGCGCCGTCGCCGATTGCGGATCGAAGAAGACGGCGGCACTGCCGTCGCGCGCGAGCTGCCGCTTGGTGACGACGAGGATACGTGGATCGTGGCAGGGATTGTAGGCCGTGGCGTCGTTGATGACGATGAGGTCTGCGAAGTCGCAGGCAGGCCGGGCAGCTTCGCGGTTCTCGGCGAGCGCGACGATCGCGCCTGATGGATGCCGGCCAATGCAGAGATCGCCCGTGCAGTAAAAGGGCGATCCAGGCGGCAGGTCGACCGGATCGGCCAAGTCCAGCGTGCCCTTGGCGAATGTCTCCGGCGGCACGATCGTTTCGGCCTTGAGCGCACGTTTCCAGTTATCGGTGGTGAACTCGTTGGAGCGGGCGCGATTGATGGCGAGTTCGCCGCCGCCGATCGGCATCGCCACCAGATGCGCGTCCTCCGAGATCAGCAGGTCCGGCGTGCGCACCTGCGGGATGATCATCACGGCCGCGGCAGCGAAAGGAATTGCGGCCAGCCTGAGCCAGGTAGTCGCCATCGTGGCGATGACGAGCGCGATCGTCGCCAGCAGCACCGAATGGATCGAGATCAGGCCCACGGCAT
>NZ_RZSR01001020.1:0-2070 GCF_004023265.1 Mesorhizobium sp. M1A.F.Ca.IN.020.06.1.1 | reverse complement strand
AGATTGGCATAGCCGGCCTCGCTGGCGGCGATCAGCACGATCGGCGATATCTCGGGACCGTGCCGGCGGCGGTCGCGTTGGGCGTCGCTCGTTTCGCCGGAAAAGACCAGGTCAACCTGGCAGCCGATGATCGGCTGGATGCCGTCCTTGACCGCTTTCTGGGCGAATTCGAGCGCGCCGAACAGATTGTTGGTGTCGGTCACTGCGATCGCCGGCGCTTCATCCTTGACCGCGTGGCCGACGATGGCGCCGAGCTGCAGGGCGCCCTCGAGCAGCGAATAGGCTGAATGCACGCGCAGATGGATGAACCTCCGTGCAGGCGTCTCCGGCTGCGTGGCCTTCACGACAGCTTCGCGCTGCAAAGGGTCGCGTGGAAGTCGTTCATCCGCCATGTTTTTTCGCGCTATCTCAAGGACTCATCCGTGCAGATGTATTGTCCCGGACGCCGCGATGCCAGTCCAGTACAATCGACCGCGAACCACGAGGTTGCGGCCTATGTCGCCCTGGGTCAGGCGAACTCCATGATCACAGCGTCGACCGCCAGGCTGTCGCCCGGTTTGGCGTTTAGCTTCGCCACGGTGAGGTCGCGCTCCGCGCGCAGCACGTTCTCCATCTTCATCGCCTCGACCACGGCCAGCGTCTCGCCGGCCTTGACGTCTTGGCCCTCGGCGACGGCGATCGACACCACCAGTCCTGGCATCGGGCAAAGCAGCATTTTCGAGGTATCCGGCGGCAGCTTTTCCGGCATCAGCCTTTCCAGCTCCGCCGTCCGCGGCAGCATGGCTTGAGCCGTCACCGACATGCCCTTCCAGGCGATACAAAGGCCGTTCAGCACTGGCCGGACCTGCGCCGCGATCCGGTTGCCGCCGACCGTGCCGCGCCAGATCGCGTCGCCCGGCCGCCAGTCGGAGGCGACCGTCAGCGGCTCGCTGCCATTGATCGACAGATCGATCTCCATCGGGATGGAGACCATGCCGTCCAGGATGCCGGCGCAAAGATAGTCCGCGCCGATCTTCACCACCCAGTCGCGCTTGAGATGGCCCGAATGCGGTGCCAACCGGCCGCTGAGCCGGTCGAGCCGGTCCCGTCGCAGCAGTTCGATCGCGGTGGCGATCGCGGCGAACACCGCCCTCTCCTCGCCGTCCGGTTCGACCGGCGCGAAACCGTCCGGATACTCCTCGGCGATGAAGCCGGTGGAAAGCCGCCCCTCGCGCCAACGCGGGTGCTGCATCAGCGCAGCGAGGAACGGAATGTTGTGCTCTATGCCGTCGACGACAAAACCGTCCAGCGCTTCGGACATGGCATCGATAGCCTCGAGCCGCGTCGGCGCCCAGGTGCAGAGCTTTGCCACCATCGGATCGTAGAACATCGATATCTCGGCCCCTTCGGCGACGCCGGTGTCGTTGCGGATCACCACATCGCCGAATGTGCCCTCTTGCGGCGGCCGGTAGCGCGTCAGCCGGCCGATCGAGGGCAGGAAATTGCGAAACGGGTCCTCGGCATAGAGACGGCTTTCCACCGCCCAGCCGTTCAGCTTCACCTCGCTTTGCCTGATGCCGAGCTTTTCGCCGGCGGCGATGCGGATCATCTGCTCGACCAGATCGATGCCGGTGACGAGCTCCGTCACCGGATGCTCGACCTGCAATCGCGTGTTCATTTCAAGGAAATAGAAGTTCCTGTCCTTGTCGACGATGAACTCGACCGTGCCGGCGCTCTGGTAATCGACGGCTTTCGCCAACGCCACAGCCTGCTCGCCCATGGCCTTGCGCGTCTTGGCGTCGAGGAACGGCGACGGCGCTTCCTCGACCACCTTCTGGTTGCGGCGCTGGATCGAGCATTCGCGCTCACCCAGATAGAGCGCATTGCCATGCGCGTCGGCCAGCACCTGGATCTCGATATGGCGCGGGTCAACGACGAATTTCTCGATGAAGACGCGGTAATCGCCGAAGGAGCTTTTCGCTTCCGAACGCGCGCGCTCGAAGCCGTCGCGCACTTCCGCGCTGCTCCAGGCGATGCGCATGCCCTTGCCGCCGCCGCCGGCCCGCGCCTTGATCAGCACCGGGTAGCCGA
>NZ_RZSR01001019.1:0-2071 GCF_004023265.1 Mesorhizobium sp. M1A.F.Ca.IN.020.06.1.1 | reverse complement strand
CTGCACGGCGGGGGCAAGTTTTGCGGCGGGCTTCGGCAACGTGTAGGTGATGATCAGCTTCGGGCGAGCGGTCTTCAGCACGCAGGCGTCGCCTTCGGTCTGATAATCGCGCTGCCAGGTCAGCTTGAAGTTGGTCTGCGCGATTGCCCGCCGCCCGTTGCCGGCCGAGTCCCTGCCGATCACAGGGCCTTTCTCGCCGATCGAGACATAGAGCGCCTCCACGCTTTGTCCTGAGATCGCATAGGTCTCGACCTTCTCGCTCGGCTTCCATTGGGCGAGGGCGGGTGAGGAGAGGAGCAGGGCGGAAAGCAGCAAGACGGATTTCATGAGGACTCGGCAGAATTCCGGGACGAGCCTCCGTGCATAGCGGTTGTCGGGGCAAGAGCAAAGACCGCGCGGCGCTTTCTCCCACAAGGCGGAGACAACGCCGTCGGAACCCGCTCCACCCGTCCGCCGTTTCCTTGTCATCGTTCCGCCCCAGGGAGACAAGGATGACCCGCAACGAGATCATTTCCGTTCTTGGCCCTGTCGACGAGGCCGTCATCGCCGACGTCGCGCTCACCGGCGCCAGCCTCGAGGAATTGCGCGAGGCCTTCGCCTGGATCGGCGCCGACGAGGCGCTGATGAACGAGGGTCGCGCGATGCCGGGCGCCAGGGTAGCGCGGCTGATCGAGATTCTCGAACCGCCCGAGGACGAGGCCGAAGCGCCGAGCGGGACGGAGTAGAGCGCGAATCCTGATCTCCCCCCTTGAGGCCTGAGGGGTCGTCTCACGCAGATCGCCGACGTTGTATTCCTCCGCGCAACGCGCCGGCACTTCACGCGCAGCGATCGCTCCATCGCCGTCGGCGGCAGATATTTCGCTCGGTGCACCCCCGCAAGGCCAGGTGATTTCCCCTACTTGCTCCTCCGACACCTCGGGCATAGCTTCTTCTCGCCTTGGGGGAGGAGGCTGCCTTGGACACCAATGTCGTCATCGTCGGCGCGGGACCGGCAGGGCTGGCTGTCGGGGCCTGCCTGAAGCGGGCCGGAGTCGATTTCATCATCCTCGAAAGGGCGAGCGAGCTGGCGCCGGCCTGGCGGCGGCATTACCGGCGGCTGCACCTGCACACGGTGAAGTCCTTCTCGTCACTGCCTTTCCTGCCGTTCCCGAAAAGCCACCCACGCTACGTTCCGCGTGAAAAGGTGGTCGCCTATCTCGACGCCTATGCCGCGCGTTTCAGCCTAGAGCCGCGCTTCGGCGTCACGGTGAAATCGATCCGCCGGGCGGGCGAAAAAATCGTGGTCGAGACCGATGCCGGTCCTTTCAACGCCCGCAAGATCGTCATCGCCACCGGCAACAACGCAGAGCCGATAACGCCGGCCTTTGCCGGCATCGAAACCTTCAAGGGAGAGGTGCTGCACAGCGCCGCCTACACCGAGGCCACGCCCTATACGGCCAGGAACGTGCTGGTCGTCGGCATGGGCAACACCGGCGCCGAGATCGCGCTCGACCTTGCCGAGAGCGGCGCGCATCCGACGATCTCGGTGCGCAGGGGCGTCCACATCGTGCCGCGCCAGCTTTTCGGCGTGCCGATCCAGATGGTCGGCATCGCCAGCCGGCCGATGCCGCGGGCGCTGAACGACTGGATGTTCCCGAAAATCCTCGACCTTGCGCTGGGCAGGCTGGAGCGATACGGCATCGTCAGGCCGAAGGAAGGCATCCTCAAGCAGATCGACGCCGGCCGCATTCCCGTCATCGATGTCGGAACTGTAGCAGCGATCAAGGCGGGCAGGATCGGCATTCTCCCCGATATCGTCAGCTTCACCGAGGACGGCGCAACATTCGCCGGCGGGCAGGAGCAAAACTTCGACGCCGTAATCTTCGCCACGGGCTACCGTCCTGGCTATGACGGCATCCTGCCGGCGGAGCTGCGGCCGGGGAAGAGTGGAGTGAATCCACGCGCGACGGCGCTGGGTGTCTACCTCGTCGGCTTCTACAATCCGGTCACCGGCCTGCTGCGCGAGATCGGCATCGAGGCGCAGGCGGTGGCGAGGGATATCGCGGGGTGAGGCGTGGCGGAACTGCCGATC
>NZ_RZSR01001018.1:0-2074 GCF_004023265.1 Mesorhizobium sp. M1A.F.Ca.IN.020.06.1.1 | reverse complement strand
CTTCAGTGGTTTAGAGAAGGCGGCTCGGCAGCGACCTCTGCGTGAACCCAGACGCCTTGAAAAGCCCGATGCGTCCGGATTTTGGCGGTGATCTTCATCAAATGCGATGAGCTGCAATTTCTGGCGACGGCCACGCTAAGGGCGGGCCTCCAGCACCATGTTGAACGGTGTCTCCGCGGCGCGACGCAATCGCTTGAAGCCGCCACCGGTCACCACCTTGCGCAGCCTCGCCTCACCGGCCTGGGCTCCAAGCGCGAGCCCGACTTCCTGCGACACGGACGCGGGCGTGCACACGAACGTGGAAGCGGCATAGTAAACGCGTCCGACGGGATTGAGGTTCGCCGCCAGATGATCATGCGCGAACGGCTCGACGATCATCCACGTGCCATCCGGCTTGAGCGATCCGTGGACATGGGTGGCGGCGCCCGTCGGGTCGCCCATGTCGTGAAGGCAATCGAAGAATGTGACGAGGTCGTAGGTTCCGGGATAGCTCTTGGCGGCGGCGACGTCGAACCGCGTGTTGACGCCGACGCCGGCTACCTCGGCCGCCTTGCGGGCGCGCTCAATCGAAGGGGCATGATAGTCGAAGCCGACGAAGCGCGAAATTGGGGAAGGCCTGTGCCATGAGCACGGTCGATGCACCATGACCGCATCCAACATCCGCGACGTCCACGCCGCGTTCGAGCTTCTCGACGACGCCCTCCAAGGCCGGCAGCCAGGAGTCGATCAGATTGGCATTGTAGCCTGGACGGAAGAACCGTTCCGTACCGCGAAACAGACACGCGCTATGATCGTGCCACCCGACGCCATTGCCGGACGGAATGCCTGCCTCACCTTTTCTTCATCGAGCCACAGCGCGGACAGGAACTCGAATGCGCCTGCCATGAAGGCCGGGCTGTCTTCATCGGCGAACACCAGCTCTTGCTCGGCGTTGAGATAGAATTTGTCGCTCGCTTCGGTGGTCGGGAATGACAGCCACCTCCATGCCGTTGAAAAGCAGGAAATCCGTCACGTTGCCCTCGTCGGTAACCGGCGGAGCCGGAGTGGTCGTCACCAGGGCAAGCCCTGTCGCAGCAGGTATCCTAGGGCAGCCCGTCAGAACATCGATGACTCCGGTTGTGGTGCCGGGGCGGGCGATCAGGGGCCAAGTGATTGTTCCGAGGCGGCTGTATGTTGTGGTAAGGTGATCATGCGAATTCTTGTTGGTCGGTCACGTGTTTTGCGGATGACCCGCATGTACTGTGCCAAATGAGAAAACCATTCAAACGCAATCCAGTAGATCTGACTGTATCCGACATTGTCGGAATTTGGACATCGCCGAACGCGAAGCGCTCGGGGCTTGTGACGATACTTGAGCGTGCTGCTTCGGAGGAGGGATGCGCCTCGAACCGGCCGCGAGGCCTTTTTCTGGCAACGGATATTCCGGCCGGGTTAGGCCGCGAGGAAAGCGACGGTGAATAAGAGGTAGAGGACCAACCGTTTTGAGCGGGTAGTTGCCGTGTTGCGCCCCCACGCAAAGGCCAGCACCACGGAGCAGTATTTCTGGTGGCGACACTACAACGCCTTTAAGTGCCGGTTACCCGTTTTTACCCGATGCTGGATACGACTACAACGACTCCTTCCCGAGCCTGCGTGCGGCGCTTACCTGGAAGATGGAAGCCGGTCAGATCGCAACGGGGGAGGGCGGCCAGATCTGGGCAATCCCGCATGCATTTGAGAACATCCAGCTGTTCTACCGCCTGTTCCCGCCAACGGCGGAGATCACGCCGTGTCACCCCAAGCACTTAAACCCAGCGTGCCGATGGCAGCCGAAGGACCTGGCGCGCGCGCCTCGTCCGGTTCGGCTTCGCTGGAGGGGCGTTCCATCGACTGTTTCAGCCTTGCAATCATCCAGGCGCTGGCCAAAAGCCAGATGGAGCGCCGGCTCAGGAACCGGCGCAAAAACTCGAGCCTGCCGGCGCTGATCGAGCTGGTGCTGGCGCGGCCGCTGGTGTCGGCAGGTCTGGTCGCGGCCGAGCTGAAAATTAGCCAGCGTGCTGCGCTCGGGCTGGTGCCGAACTCGGCATCCGTGAGG
>NZ_RZSR01001017.1:0-2078 GCF_004023265.1 Mesorhizobium sp. M1A.F.Ca.IN.020.06.1.1 | reverse complement strand
GTGCATGAGGGGCGGCTGCATGTGCTGGGGGAGGGCGGCGCGGAGGTCGTCTTCTACGACCGCCTGATCCTCGCCACCGGCGCTTCAGACCGCGTCGCCCCGATCCCTGGCTGGCAGAACGCCGGCGTCTTCAGCCTTGGCGCGGCGCAGATCGCGCTCAAGGCGCAGGGCGTCGCGCTCGGACGGCGCATCGTGCTTATCGGGTCGGGCCCCTTGCTGACGCTGGTTGGCATGCAACTCCTCAAGGCCGGAGCGGATGTGGCGGCGGTGCTCGACACCTCTTCCTGGCGCCAGCAGATGCGCGGGTTCTGGGGACTTGCCGCCCGACCAATCGTGGCGTTGCGCGGGCTGGCCCTGCGGGCGCGGCTTGGTCGCCGCTACCACGCTGGCGTGACGCCTTTGCAAATCGAGGCCGATGGACGGGGTGTCACCGGGATGCGCTGGCGCGACGCCGGCGGCCGGGAGCGCGTCACCCCATGCGACATGATCGGGATCGGCTGGCACCTGCGGGCGGAGACTCATCTGACTGACCTTGTGGGATGCGCCGTCACCTATGACGAGCAATGGCGGCAGTGGCTCCCGAAGACCGACCGGATGGGACGGGCCGGCAATGGCATCTACCTGGCCGGTGATGGGGCTCGTCCTCTCGGGGCGGACGGCGCGGAGATCGCCGGGCGCCTTGCCGCGGCGGCGTGCCTTGCCGATCTTGGAAGCCCGGTGCCCTCCGTCGGCGCCGACCTGCGCAGGCTCGCACGGCTCGAGCGCTTTGCCCGCGGTCTGGCCCAGGCCTTTCCTTGGCCAGGCGCGATGGTGAGGGCGCTTCCCGACGATACGATCGTCTGCCGCTGCGAGAACGTCACTGCCGGGGCCGTGCGCGAGGGCACGACTCTCGGCGGCGGCGAGGCCAACAGGGTGAAATCGCTCTCGCGCGTCGGCATGGGGCGCTGCCAGGGGCGTTATTGCCAGTTGGCAGCCGCCGAACTCATCGCAGCCCACGCCGGCTGTAGGCCCGAGGATGTCGGCCGGTTTCGCGGGCAGGCCCCCATCCGGCCTGCCCCCATCGGCGCCTTTCTTCGGGAGAGCTGATGCAATCCGGAGGGTTCACCTGCCAAGCGATGTCGGAATGTCGCGTTTGAAACTAGAAGTCGGCGACCTTGCCCCACGCCGAAGCATCGAAACGCCGCGGATCGTAGGATTTCGGATCGACGATCGGCTCCAACCCGGTGACAAGATCGGCGACGAGGTGCCCGGCACCGGGTCCGATGCCGAAGCCGTGACCCGAAAATCCGGCAGCCAGGAAGAAGCCTGGAACGGCGTGTATCTCGCCGATGGCCGGCACGCCGTCCGGGGTGCTGTCGATGTAGCCCGCCCAGGCCGCGCTGATCTTCGTCTGCCGCAGCGCAGGCAGCAGCTCGAGCGCGCGGGCATGGGTCAGGCGGATGGTCGCCTGATCCGGCATCGGATCGAGGATACGCATCCGCTCCATCGGCGTCGGCCGGTCGAGCCGCCAGCGTTGGAGCGTTTCGTGGCCTGAGCGCACCCCCTGCAACCCGCCGGGCGCGAGGCTGCGCCAGCGCTTCAGGAACATGGGGACGAACTGCGAAGCGAAGCGCAGCTGCTGCGGCGTCACGTCGACGCGTCCGCGCCCGCTTATGGCGAGGGTGTAGCCGCCGTCACCGCGCCGCGTCGCCGAGATCTTTGCCGTGTGCAGCGCATCCGGCAAGCCCCCCGCGCCGGGCGAGACGGACAGGATGGAGGAGCGGATCGAGGCCTGCGGAAACCGGAAACCGAACTGGCGGCAAAAGGAGGACGCCCAGGCGCCACCGGCCAAAACCGCCGCTTTCGTCCGGATCGTACCGCTTTCCGTGATCACGCCGCTCAGGCGACCGCCCTCGGTCTCGATACCGCGCGCGGCGCAATTCTGATGCACCGTGCCGCCAAGCTGGAGGATGGCGCGGGCGACCGCTGGCGCGGCCTGCGACGGATCGGCGGTCCCGTCGGGCGGCGAGAAGACGCCGCCTTTCCAGGTCCTGCCGGTGGCGCGGCCCCGCTCGCTGGCCTCGGCGCTGTCGAGCATG
>NZ_RZSR01001016.1:0-2081 GCF_004023265.1 Mesorhizobium sp. M1A.F.Ca.IN.020.06.1.1 | reverse complement strand
GTTGCGGTGGCGCGCGCCTGCCATGTGCTGGAGCGCACGCTGGCGGTGAAGCTGGCGCCGCTCGACCTCAAACCGGCGCAGCTCGACGTGCTGATGAACCTCTACCGTCATCCCGGGATGTCGCAGCACGACCTTGCCCGCAAGCTCTTGGTCGGCCGCTCGAACATCACGATGCTGTTGCCGCAACTGGAAGCCCGCGGCCTGCTGCGTCGTGAGGGCGACGAAAAGGACAAGCGGGTGCTGCGGTTGAACCTCACCGAAGCCGGCGAGGCCCTGCTGATGCGGGCGCTGAAAGTGCATATGGCGCTCATCGAGAAGGCAATGAGCCAGTCGACGCCGGAGCAGTGCGACATGATCGGCGAGCAGATGCGCAAGATCGCCGATGTCCTGAAGGAGGCCTGACCGGGCGCTCTCGAGGCCGCTACCACATGGTCTTCTTTGCCCGCTCCGGCCATTCCTTGTCATATGCGGCGCCATTGATATTCCTGCGGCTGGTGATCTCGAGGATCTGGCCGGGCGTCGGCAGCGACTTCGGGTCGACATGCTTTGCCGGGTTCCAGAGCTCCGAGCGCACGATGGCGCGTGCGCACTGGAAATAGACCGCGTCGACGGCGACAACGGTGACCGACCCAGCCGGCTTGCCATCGACCATGAAGGACGCGCAAAGCTCGGCATCGGCTGTGATATGGGCGCGGCCGTTGACGCGCAGCGTCGTGCCGGAGCCCGGCACAAGGAAGAGCAGCCCGACGCGCGGATCGCGAATGATGTTCTTCAGCGAATCGGCGCGGTTGTTGCCGCGCCTGTCGGGCATCATCAGCGTTTTTTCGTCCAGGAGGCGCACGAAGCCGGCGAGATCGCCGCGCGGCGAGCAGTCCAGCCCCTCCGGCCCGCAGGTCGCCAGCGCCACGAAAGGCGAGGCTTCAATGAAGGCTGCATATTCGGGGATCACATGGTCAAGCTCCTTGACGACCGAGGCCTCGCCAGGCAGGCCGTAGAGGGCTTCGAGCTGTTCGACCGATGTGATGAGCGACATCTTTTCAGCCTCCTGACCTTTTGCCGGCGCTACTCTATGTCCATGACGCTTTGACGACACCCAGTCAAACGTCTTGGCGCCAGGCTAGCGGTCGCGGCTGAGCCCCTTCTCGGCCAGCTCGGCGAGGTAGGCGTTCCAGCGCTCGTCCTTTTCATGCCCGAGCGTGTGAAGATAGTTCCAGGTGAAGATGCCGGTGTCGTGGAAATCGTCGAAGGTGATGCGCACCGCGTAATTGCCGACCGGCTCGATCTTAAGAATCGCGACATTGCGCTTGCCGGGCACAGTCACGCGCTGATCCGGCGAATGGCCCTGCACCTCGGCAGAAGGCGAGGCCACGCGCAAGAACTCCGCCGGCAGTTCGAACGGCTGATGCCCGGCAAAGGTCACGGTGAGCAGCTTGCGGTCCTTCGAGACCCTGAGTTCCTTCGGCGCCGTCATGTTTCTTCCTATATGCGTTGCGCCCTTCCCTACGCCGGTTCGCGCAGTGCGAAAAGGTGATAGAAGGCAGCCGACAGAGAATGTCGGTCGGGGAATGTTACCAAAGATCGAGAGCTTCTATCTTGAATGCGCGGTTGGATCGTATCACATAGCCGTATATAACGACGCTGCTCAGGCCACGGAAGCGCTTGCAATGGACATGATCGACCCCTTCGGTCGCACGATCAGCTATCTGCGCGTGTCGGTTACCGACCGCTGCGATTTCCGTTGCACCTATTGCATGGCCGAGGACATGACCTTTTTGCCCAAGAAGGATCTGCTCTCGCTCGAGGAGCTCGACCGGCTCTGCAGCGTCTTCATCGAAAAGGGCGTCAGGAAGCTGAGGCTGACCGGCGGCGAGCCGCTGGTGCGCAAGAACATCATGCACCTGGTTCGCCAGCTGTCGCGGCATCTTGAGAGCGGCGCGCTGGAAGAGCTGACGCTCACCACCAACGGCTCGCAGCTGTCGCGCTTTGCCGCCGAGCTCGCCGACTGCGGCGTGAAGCGCATCAATGTCTCGCTTGACACGCTCGACGCCGACAAATTCCGCCAGATCACCCGCTGGGGCAAT
>NZ_RZSR01001015.1:0-2082 GCF_004023265.1 Mesorhizobium sp. M1A.F.Ca.IN.020.06.1.1 | reverse complement strand
GATTCAGGAGCAGCTTGAAAATTCCGTCACCGAACTTTCTAACGAGGGCCGCGCCCAGCGCGATGGTGGCATGGCCGCAGAACGGCACTTCCGATTCGGGCGAAAAGTAGCGGACACGCCAGCCGTCGCCTTCACGTGCGGCAAAGGCGGTCTCGGAAAAGCCGACCTCTGCAGCGACGCGCTGCATGTCTGCGGCGTCGGGCAGAACCTCGCCAATCACCACGCCGGCCGGGTTGCCGCCGCTGTTGCCGTCCGAAAATGCCGCTATGCGCAAGACATCCATGTCGCTCGTCCCGTGTTCGTCATTCGTGTTCGCCAGGCGTGCAGAAAACACGGTTCAATCCGGTTTGGGAAACGAAGAAAGCGACGAGCAGCTGTGAGCATCAGTCATACCTTCGCCAGCTGCGCGCCCCTCGATCCGACGCGGAACGAAACCCGCTCCGTCGCCGTTCTGGCGATTGGCGGCTGCACGGCCGCCCTTCGAGACCAGTCCCCAGCTTTCACAGCGACCCAGCGCCACAGGAGCCGACCATGGACGCCATTGTCACCAAGAACGACCTCAAATCCGACGCCAAGAAGGAATCGATCGATCTTCTCAATGCCAGGCTTGCCGATGCCATCGACCTGGCGCTGGTCACCAAGCAGGCGCACTGGAACGTCAAGGGCCCGCAGTTCATCGCCATCCATGAGATGCTCGACGAGTTCCGCGAGGAGATCGACGGCCATGTCGACATCATCGCAGAACGCGCCGTGCAGCTTGGCGGCACCGCGCACGGCACCTCGCAGGACGTGTCGAGGGCAACGAAGCTCCAGCCCTATCCGACCGACATCCACAAGACCAAGGATCATCTGGCGGCGCTGATCGACCGCTATGCTACCGCTGCCAGGCTGGCGCGTGAGGCGATCGACGAGGCGGACGACGCCGGCGATGCCGACACCGCCGACATTTTTACCGCCTACTCGCGTTCGCTCGACAAATTGCTGTGGTTCCTCGAAGCGCATACGCAGGAAAAGGAATAGCCGGCTAGGCTCCTCCCATGGCCGGCTGAATCAGCCGGCCATCGCCTTGGGCGCGGCCGAGGCCTGGACCGCATGCGACACCAGCGCCGTCATGATCTCGGCGGCGGCGAGCGCGGCGATCACCGGCGGGCGCTTGTCCTTCACGGCATTGCCGCCGATCGGCGAGACGAGACGGTTGAACTGGGCCTCGCTGCCCTCGTCGGACTTCAGGAACCAGTTCTTGAACGTCGCCTTCTTGGTCTTCGAGCCGATCATGCCGACATAGGCGGCGTCGTCGCGCTTCAGCGCCTCGGCGACGATCAGGAAATCCAGCGCATGGTCATGGGTGAGGATGGCGAAGGCCGATCCCGCACGGGCTTCGCGCACCACCGCTTCGGGCATCGGCGTCAGCCGCGTCTCAACCGTTTCCGGCATGCCTTCCAGCGCATCGGCCCGCGTCTCGACGACCTCCACATGAATGGGCAGCAGCGCCAACGACGCGGCCAGCGCCTGGCCGACATGGCCGCCGCCAAAGACATAGACATGCGGCAGATGCGCCTCCTCGGCCTCGGCTTTGGCGATCAGTTCCTGTTCGATCCTAGCGTCAACCAAGCGGATCAGCACCTCGACGCGGCCGCCGCAGCATTGGCCGATTTCAGGACCCAATGGAACATCTAGGGTCGCGCAGGTTTCGTCGACCTCGATGCGGGCTTCCCTCCCCCTCGAGGGTAGGGTGGCGGCGGAGCCGCCAGGTTGGGTCACCGGCGCAGTGCTCGGCGCTGTCGTGGTGCCTTCTGAGCGCACCCCCTCTGGCCGCTTCGCGGCCATCGCCCCCTCAAAGGAGGAGAAAAGCATCTGCCGCGCCTTGTCGATCGCCATGAATTCAAGCTGGCCCCCGCCGATGGTGCCGAAAATCGCCGATGACGAGACGAGCATGAAGGCGCCGGTCTCACGCGGGGTCGACCCCTTTGTGGCCGCGACCTCGACGAGCGCGACCCGGCCGGTCTGGCCGAGAAACGCCTTCAGGCTTTGCACTTTCGAGTTCATCGTCTGCATTTCCACCCAGGAAATATAGCGTTTCGC
>NZ_RZSR01001014.1:0-2087 GCF_004023265.1 Mesorhizobium sp. M1A.F.Ca.IN.020.06.1.1 | reverse complement strand
CGTCGCCTTCTTCTTCGCGATTTTCTGGATCGGCTCGCCCGCCGTCGCCTGCTGGATCAGCCGCTCGGCCGAGACCGAGGACAGGCTGCGCATTTCCGCCGCTGACATCCATGCGCTGCGCACCGTGGCGCGTCGCACCTGGCATTATTTCGAGACCTTCGTGACGGCCGAGCATCACCATCTGCCGCCCGACAATTTCCAGGAAAGCCCGGCCCCGGTGGTGGCGCCGCGTACCTCGCCGACCAACATCGGCGTCTACCTGCTCTCGGTGGTGTCGGCGCGCGACTTCGGCTGGATCAGCCTGTCGGATGCCATCACCCGCATCGACGCCACGATGACGACCATCGAGAACATGCCGCGCGATCGCGGGCATCTCTACAATTGGTACGACACGACGACCCTGAAGCCGCTTTATCCGCTCTATATCTCGGCGGTCGACAGCGGCAATCTCGCCGGCCATCTGGTCGCCGTGGCCGCGGCCTGCGCCGAATGGGCCGAGGCGCCTTCCGTCCACCTGCAGGGCGATTTCGAGGGCATCCTCGACACCGTCACCATCCTCGACGAGAGCCTGGAGGAACTGCCCGACGACCGCCGCCAGCTGCGGCCGCTGCGCCAGCGTCTTGCCGACCGCCTCGACGGCATGCGCCGGGCAGTGATGACCATCAAGGCGCAGCCCGAGATGGCTTCGATCCGCACGATCAATCTCGCGGTGCTGGCCGGCGAGATCCGCAAGCTCGCCACGGCCATCCACGTCGAGGCGGCGTCGCCCAAGAGCGACGTCATCGCCGACTGGGCGGCCAGGCTGGAGGCGACCTGCGAGGCCCATGTGCACGATTCGCACAATGACGAAAGCGCGGTCTCGGCGCTCCGCACCAAGCTGCTCGCGCTGCGCGGGCGCTGCCGCCGCTACGCCTTCGAGATGGATTTTTCCTTCCTGATGCGGCAGGAGCGCAAGCTCCTGTCGATTGGCTATCGCGTCGAGGAGCACCAGCTCGACGAGAGCTGCTACGACTTGCTCGCCTCCGAGGCGCGGCTGACCAGCCTGTTCGGCATCGCCAAGGGCGACTTGCCGACCGAGCACTGGTTCCGGCTCGGCAGGCCGATTGTCGAGATCGGTTTCAAGGGCGCGCTGATGTCCTGGTCGGGCTCGATGTTCGAGTACCTGATGCCGCCGCTGGTGATGAAGGAGCCGCAGGGCTCGATCCTCAACCAGACCAGCAAGCTCATCATCAAGCGCCAGATCCAGTATGCGCGCTCGAAGAACGTGCCCTGGGGCATCTCGGAAGCGGCCTACAATGCCCGCGACCGCGAGCTCACCTACCAGTACACCAACTTCGGCGTGCCCGGCCTCGGCCTGAAGCGTGGTCTCGGCCAGAACACCGTGATCGCGCCTTACGCCACCATCCTGGCGGCGCAGTTCAATCCGCGTGAGGCGGTGCAGAACCTGATGCGGCTGCGCGCGATCGGCGCGCTCGGCCGGCACGGCTTTTACGATGCGGTCGACTTCACGCCGCAGCGCGTGCCGGAAGGCACCGACCATGCCGTCGTCCAGAACTACATGGCCCACCATTCCGGCATGTCGATCGCCGCCGTGGCGGACGCCATCTTCGAGGGTCGGCTGCGCGAACGCTTCCACAGCGATCCGGTGATTGAGTCGGCCGAACTCCTCTTGCAGGAGAAGGCGCCGCGCGACATCCCGACCGCCACCGTCAGGACCGAGGCCGACGAGCGCTCCAAGGACGAGACCGAGACCGAGAGCCCGGACAGCCGCATCATCCTTGACCCGATCAAGGCGCTGCGCGCGACCAACGTCATGTCGAATGGCCGGTACTCGGTCATGGTCACCGCCACCGGCTCCGGCTACAGCCGCTTCGGCGAGCTTGCCATCACCCGTTGGCAGCCGGACCCGAGCGAAGACCGTCTCGGCTCCTATATCTTCTTGCGCGACACCGCGACCGGCGACTGGTGGTCGGCCACCGCCGAGCCGAAGCGCGCCGAGGGCGAGCGCGTGCAGACGCTGTTTGCCGACGACAAGGCGAGCTTTACCAAATCGATCGGCTCGCTGCGTTCGGAGGTCGAGTGCATCG
>NZ_RZSR01001013.1:0-2088 GCF_004023265.1 Mesorhizobium sp. M1A.F.Ca.IN.020.06.1.1 | reverse complement strand
GCCGCGCGCTCGGGCGCGGCGAGATCGCCTTCGAGTATCGCGTCGAGACGCGGCACCGTTCCCTGCGCGACAAGGCGCGTTCGGCCCAGGCCGCGGCGGACGCCGAAGACCTGGACGCCGCGCTGCTCGCCACGCTCAAGGCGCTGCGGCTGCGCCTGGCGAAGGAACGCCAAGTCCCGGCCTATGTCGTTTTCTCCGACCGCACGCTGATCGACATGGCCGAGCGCTGCCCGCGCGACCTCGCTGCCTTCGCCGCGGTGAACGGCGTCGGCGAAGCCAAGCTCAAGGAATTCGGCGAGGTCTTCCTGAGCGCGATTGCGGAGCATCAATCCGGCGGATCAGGTTGAGGCACAATCGGCCGGCGCTCACGCTCGGCCGGCCCAACCCACGGCGGATCATTCGCACTCAAACGTCAATCGCCCAGCCGGCGCGCAACGCCCGCTTTCAGTTGCGCCTTGGATGGCCCCGACCATGGTGTTTACAGCGTGCAAGGGCTGCAAGCCGGCCTCGCGCACCAGCGTGCGCCAGGTGAAGAAGCTCAGCGCCGGCTGAAGCATCGCGCGCTGGCTGCCGTCGAGGCCTTGGCCGAGCACGTCCTGGCAGGCCGTGGCGGCAAGCGCGTGCGCTTCATCGATACACCCGATACGCCGCACGCTGAAATGTGAACGGCGCCGATCGGTGGTTCCGCGCCGTTCCTGTGGAAACATTCCTGTTGCAATCTTCGAGGCAAACAGTTCGAATAAAGTCTTTCCGGGGGAACAAGAATTGTGAACAAGGGTGTGGTACGGCTTATTCCAAAGCCGAGGGCCTCAATATTCATCTGTGGTTGCGGTCATACCGGGTCGACCTTGCTCGCCCGGATATTGGCAGCGCATCCGGATGTCTTCAGTGTTCCGCGGGAGACAAGCGCTTTTGTCTCGGACAAAGGCGCCAGATGGACCAAGCTAAGCTTGCTTTTGCTTGAGGCGGCGATTTCGCGCCGGAGCGTCTGGGTCGAGAAAACCCCCGGGCATATTCATTACACCCGTCAGATACGCGAGACGATCCCGGATGCCCGTTTCATCGTGGTGACGCGCGATGGCCGCGATGTCGTGACATCGCTCGGGCAGCGCTACGAGGGCGATTTCGACAGAGCGTTCCAAAGGTGGGTCGCCGACAGCAGGGCTTCGATGCTCTGCGTCGAGAGGGGCGGGGCCATGTTGTGGCGCTACGAGGACTTTATCGAGTCGCCTGCGCTTTCCATCGAACGGCTATGCCGCTTCATGGGTGTGGCTTTCGATGCTGCCATCCTGGACTATCACCGGCATCCGGTCGTCTGGGGAAGGGCAAGAAGAGTTCGCACGGCGCATTCGGCTCGCCGTTCGGCGCAGGTCAACCAACCGATAACCGACTACAGGGGCGGCTGGCGATCGAAGCTGCCTGAGGAATTCGCCTCGCGTTTCGAGGCAGGTGAGGCTCAGGAGCTGATGACCTATTTCGGATATTGCTGAGGGCGACTGTCGCGCTCCTTCGCCAAGGCTTCGGAGGGTATCTCGCTCGCTCTTAAGGGATTTGAGGCTTGTCCCGCGAAAGCGCGCAGCTCGAAGCAGGATGGCGGAGAGGGAGGGATTCGAACCCCCGATACCCTTGCGAGTATGCCGCATTTCGAGTGCGGTGCATTCGACCACTCTGCCACCTCTCCGCGAGGTCATGGTCGGCCGTTGCCGGCGCGGCGCACTAGATAACGGCTGACCGCCGCAGTTACAAGGCCCTAGTCGACCGATTTCCCGCTTCTTGAAAAAGCGTCGGTGAGGCGCGGACCGGCGCGCGGCCCACGGCATGCTCAGGAGCAAGGGCCGCTTGCCTTGACTTCCGCGCGACCTTCGGTTAGGGACAGCCCGCATCCGGCGTGGGGCTTCTCCGCGCCGCTTGTTTTTTGAACCCGCAGACTGACAAAAAGACGGCCGAACCGCCTGAAGCGGTTCATCGAGGCCGACCGAACAGCGAAAGGCAAAAAATGTTCGCAGTCATCAAAACGGGCGGCAAGCAGTATCGCGTCGCCGCCAACGATCTGCTCAAGATCGAGAAAGTCGAAGCCAAGGTCGGCGA
>NZ_RZSR01001012.1:0-2088 GCF_004023265.1 Mesorhizobium sp. M1A.F.Ca.IN.020.06.1.1 | reverse complement strand
CCTGCAGGACGGCATGATGGTCACGGTCCAGCTCTATGAGGAGCGGCCGATCGGCATCTCGCTGCCCGACCAGGTGACGCTGACCATCACCGAGGCCGACCCCGTGGTGAAGGGCCAGACGGCGGCGTCCTCTTACAAGCCTGCAGTGCTGGAAAACGGTGTCCGCGTCCTGGTGCCGCCCTTCATCTCGGCCGGCGAGCGCATCATCGTCGACACCAATGAGATCACTTACGTGCGTCGCGCAGAATAAAACGGCCAACACAGGAAGAAGAAGAATGGCGCGTTCCGCTCTCCTCAATGTCATGGTCCAGGCCGCGATGAAGGCCGGCCGGTCGCTGTCGCGCGATTTCGGCGAGGTGCAGAACCTGCAGGTCTCGATGAAGGGGCCTGGCGACTATGTCAGCCAGGCCGACCGCAAGGCCGAAGAGATCGTCTTTGCCGAACTGTCGAAGGCGCGGCCGGGCTACGCCTTCCTGATGGAGGAGCGCGGCGCCGTCGACGGCGAGGACGGCCAGCATCGCTGGATCGTCGACCCGCTCGACGGCACGACCAACTTCCTCCACGGCATCCCGCTCTTCGCGGTCTCGATCGCGCTCGAGCGCCAGGGCCAGATCGTCGCCGGTGTCGTCTACAATCCGGCCATGGACGAGCTCTATACCACCGAGCGCGGCGGCGGCGCCTTCATGAACGACCGCCGGCTGCGCGTCGCCGGACGCGCCAAGCTCACCGATGCCGTGATCGGCTGCGGCGTGCCGCATCTTGGGCGCGGCCAGCACGGCAATTTCCTGATCGAGTTGCGCAATGTCATGGCCGAGGTCTCGGGCGTCCGCCGCCTTGGCTCCGCCTCGCTCGATCTCGCCTATGTCGCGGCCGGCCGCATGGACGGGTTTTGGGAAGCCAACCTTTCGGCCTGGGACATCGCCGCCGGCGCCCTGCTCATCCGTGAAGCGGGCGGCTTCGTTTCGGATATGGATGGCGGGCAGGACATGCTGGAGGCCGGCTCCATCGTCGCCGGCAACGAGCTTATCCAACGCGCCCTCTTGAAGACGGTAAAGAAGCCGCTGGCTGCGCGCTGAAGCGCGCTATCGCATCACCCCGAAATCGGAATCGATTTCGCAGACCTCCGGTTCGGAACGGATAAGCGCAAATCAAAGGGCTGCAGCCCCCTTTGCGCGTCGAAAGGACGCGCGGCGGGCTCGTCGCAAAACCGCAACCGAAGCTTGAAATACTGATCCGCGACTGCCCAGATTATGGTTGCAGGATCATTCATGAACGACGCTCGCGCAAATACATCGATCGAAATCCCCTTTGTCGGCCGTTGGCACTATTCGCGCGCCGAGATGATCGCCGATGGCATCGTCCATGCTGTGGGCATCGTGCTGGCGATCGCCGCCGGCTCGGCCTTCCTGGCTTTAGCCGCCTTCCATTCCGGCCCGGGCGAGTATGTCGCCGCCGTCTTCTACGTTGTGTCGCTGCTCACCGTGCTGTCGATATCGCTGGCCTATAATTTGTGGCCGATATCGTGGCCGGCGAAGTGGATCCTGCGCCGCTTCGACCATGCCGCGATCTATTTGCTGATCGCCGCCACCTACACGCCTTTCCTGACCCAGCTGCACACGTCCGCGCTTGCCGTGCCGATGATCGTTATCGTGTGGAGCGCGGCGGCAATGGGCGTCGCCATCAAGATGTTCCTGCCCGGGCGCTATGACCGGCTGGCGATCCTCTTTTACCTCGCCATCGGCTGGAGCGGCGTCGTGCTCGCCGGACCGCTGGTCGCGACGCTGCCGCCTGCCTCCGTCCTGCTGCTGCTCGCGGGCGGCATCGTCTATTCATTGGGCGTCATCTTCTTTGCCTGGAAAGGCCTGCGTTTCCACAATGCCGTCTGGCATGGCTTCGTCGTCACCGGCGCCGGGCTGCACCTGGCCGCCATGGTCGACTGTCTGGTCATTAGCCGTTTTTGAAACGACCCGCGCGGGGCGATATTGTCAAGCACCATTCAATTTGGTCACAATTCCGTTTAGAGTCGCGACAATTCTGCGGCGGGTGGCATCGGAAACGGGGCACGGATGGCTTTTCTCAGATCCTTCC
>NZ_RZSR01000100.1:0-9928 GCF_004023265.1 Mesorhizobium sp. M1A.F.Ca.IN.020.06.1.1 | reverse complement strand
CGGCAAGACCGAGCACGCAGCGCATCTCCGGCTTGCGGTCGAGCGCGGCGACGAAGTGCATTTCCGAGGTACCGGGATTGGCAAAGCAGACATTCACGCCATTCGCCAGCAGCACATCGCAAAGCACATCGGCGCCATTCATCGCGTTCCCTCTCGTCCGATTGTCCCCGGACAATTGAGCCGACAAGTGTTCATGCCGCAATGTCCGGTCAACGACTTTGAAGTGATCCAGTTTCAGGAGTGCCGGCGCGTTCAGGCGACCCTCGCCTTCAGGAAAGCCATGACGGCGGCAGTCAGCGCATCGCCGTTCTCCCCGAAGCGGTGGTTGAATCGCCATATGCCAATAGGCGCCGCCGTCGAATAGGGCGACTTTGGTTCCCCTGCCCGTAGCCGGGCCGCGCGATCGTGGGCCGCGGTTGCATGGCCGGCGCGCTCCGCCGCCCGGGGAAGCACCATGGAACATTTGCCTGATCTGGCGGTTTGATGCAGGCCCGGCCCTGGCCTCGTCCATGCTGGGCGGATTGCTAGTCGGACCGAAGGACCGATGCCCTCGGCCGACGCTTCCGAACGGTGACCACCAATGAGGAAGACGTATCGACCTCCATCCGCGCCGCCCAATCGGCGCACAAGCCGTTCGGAACCTCTGCGCCTGTTTCCGGCAATTGCGCTGGCGCTATTCCTTTCGGCTCCGGCGGCTGCGCATCAGGCGCCCACGGGCTGGCAGTATGACAGCTCATGCTGCTCGGGAATGGACTGCTACCAAGCACCCGCGGCCGACGTGAAGGAAACGAAATATGGGTACCAGCTCTCCACCGGAGAGCTCATTCCCTACTCCGATCGTCGGATCAGGCGTTCGCGTGACGAGTTCTTTCACGAGTGTAAGCCCGGAGGCGACGCGAATTCTCAGCATTCCTTCTGCCTCTACGTTCCCGACCACGACATGTGAGTGGAAAACCTAAGATTTTCCTTGAAGCTCTCCCGGCCATCACCACCTAATCATCATGGGTGAGCATTCCGTCCGCATCGGGTGCTGTGAGTCGTCAATGCCCGATTGCAGGCGCTCTCTCTCATATGAGGGAACCACAATGCTTTCCGGCAGTTGAATACGAGACGAGCCGACTGGCCGACTGGCAACCAGAGCGGCTCTGAGGGCAGAATATCATGCGAGAGAACCAATCCGACGTCTTCGATCTGTTTTCGGAGATATATTCCAACGCGGCCCAGGAAGAGATGAGCCTCCAGCAGTATCTGCTTGGCTGCCGCGAAGACAAATCCATGTATGCCTCGGCGCCCGAACGAATGGTCGAGGCCATCGGCGAGCCCAATCTGGTCGACACCAGCAAGGATGAGCGGCTCGGGCGCATCTTCTCGAACCGGACCATCAAGGTGTACCCCTCCTTCTCCGATTTCTACGGAATGGAGGATACGATCGAGCGCATCGCCGGATATTTCCGTTATGCCTCGCAGGGTCTCGAGGAGCGCAAGCAGATCCTTTACCTGCTCGGGCCGGTCGGCGGCGGCAAGTCCTCGCTTGCCGAACGGCTGAAGAAGCTTATGGAACAGCGCCCGATCTACACGCTAAAGGTTGGCAACCAGATCAGCCCTATATTCGAATCGCCGCTTGGCCTTTTCCATCCCGATCGGATGGGCGATCTGCTGGAAGACAAATACGGGATAGCCCGCCGCCGCCTGAATGGGCTCATCTCGCCTTGGGCGGCCAAACGGCTCGACGAACTGTCCGGCGACATTTCCAAATTCAGCGTGGTCAAGCTGTCGCCATCGCGTCTGCGTCAGATCGCCATCGCCAAGACCGAGCCCGGCGACGAGAACAACCAGGATGTCTCGGCTCTGGTCGGCAAGGTCGACATCAGGCAGTTGGAACATTTCAGCCAATCCGATCCGGATGCCTACTCCTACAGCGGCGGCTTGAACCGGACGACGCAGGGCCTGCTCGAGTTCGTCGAGATGTTCAAGGCGCCAATCAAGGTCCTGCACCCGTTGCTGACGGCAACCCAGGAAGGCAGCTACAACGGCACCGAGAATTTCGGCTCCTTCCCCTATCAGGGCATCGTCGTTGCCCATTCCAACGAATCGGAATGGCAGCAATTCAAGAACAACAAGAACAATGAGGCCTTCCTCGACCGCATCCTCGTGGTCAAGGTTCCGTACTGCCTTCGCATCACCGAAGAGAGGCAGATTTACGAGAAACTTCTGCGCGAGAGCGATCTGGCGAACAGTCCCTGCGCGCCAGAAGTGCTGGACATCCTCAGCCGTTTCACCGTCTCGACCCGGCTTGCCGAGCACGAGAACTCGCCGCTCTACACCAAGATGCGCGCCTATGACGGCGAGAACCTCAAGGAGATCGACCCGAAGGCGAAGTCGGTCCAGGAATATCGCGATGCCGCCGGCGTCGACGAAGGCATGACCGGGGTCAGCACGCGCTTCGCCTTCAAGATTCTGTCGCAGACTTTCAACTACGACACCAAGGAGGTCGCAGCCGATCCCGTGCACTTGATGTACATCCTCGAGGAGGCGATCAAACGCGAGCAATTCCCGAAGGAAACCGAAGCCGCGTACCTCGAGTTCATCAAATCGGAACTTGCAGCGCGCTACGCCGAGTTCATCGGCCACGAGATCCAGAAGGCTTACCTGGAATCGTACAGCGAGTACGGCCAGAACCTTTTCGACCGCTACATCGCCTATGCCGATGCCTGGATCGAGGATCAGGACTACAAGGATCCCGATACCGGCCAGATCCTCAATCGCGAGGTCCTGGACAAGGAACTGTCGCAGGTTGAAAAGCCGGCCGGCATCGCCAATCCCAAGGATTTCCGCAACGAGGTGGTCAAGTTCACCTTGCGCGCCCGGGCGCGCAACCATGGCCGCAATCCGTCCTGGACGAGCTATGAAAAGCTTCGCGAAGTGATCGAGAAGCGCATGTTCGGTCAGGTCGAGGATTTGTTGCCGGTGATCAGCTTCGGCTCCAAGCAGGACAGCGTCACCGAGAAGCGGCACAACGAATTCGTGCAGCGGATGGTGGAGCGCGGCTACACTCAGCGGCAGGTGCGCCGGCTGGTCGACTGGTACATGCGCGTGAACAAGGCTGGCTGAGCAAAGCCCGAAGGGTTCGCATGCCGATCTTCATCGACCGCCGCCTGAATCCGAAGGACAAGAGCCTGAGCAATCGCCAGCGCTTCCTCAAGCGCGCCCGGGAAGAGCTCAAGCGCAGCATCCGCGACCATGTCCGGACAGGCCGCATCGCCGAGGTCGACCGCGAGCATGCCGTGCCGATGCCCCGCAAAGGCACCAGCGAACCGACCTTCAGCGACGCCAGGGATAGTGGGCAGCGCCAGTACATACTGCCCGGCAACAAATCGTTCAGTCCCGGTGATCTGATACCCAAGCCTGGCGGCGGCGGCACTGGCTCTTCGGCGCCGGGAACCAAGCAATCCGAGGACGACTTTCGCTTCGTGCTGTCGCGCGAGGAAGTGCTCGACCTCTTCTTCGAAGATCTCGAACTGCCCGATCTGGTCAAGCTCAATCTCAAGCAGATACTGAGCTTCAAGCCAAGACGGGCGGGCTTCACGGCAAGCGGGGCGCCGACCAACGTCAATGTCGGACGCACCATGCGAAACAGCCACGGCCGCCGCATCGCGCTCAGGCGTCCCAAGCAGGCGGAGCTGGACGCCATCTCAACGCAGATCGCCGAGTTGGAAGCGAAGCCGCCAACCGAGGCAACGCGCGAACGCATCGCTGCTCTGCGCGAGGAAGTTGATCGGCTTGAACGCCGGCGCAGGCGGATCGCCTATGTCGATCCGGTCGACATTCGGTTCAACCGCTTCGACCCCCAACCGGTGCCGAATGCCAGCGCCGTCATGTTTTGCCTGATGGACGTGTCGGGATCGATGGGAGAGCGCGAGAAGGATCTGGCCAAACGGTTTTTCGTGCTGCTGCATCTGTTCCTGACGCGGCGCTACGAAAGGACGGACATCGTTTTCATCCGCCACACCCATGAGGCCAAGGAGGTGGATGAGCACACCTTCTTCTACCACACCGAGAGCGGCGGTACCGTCGTCTCGACGGCGCTCGAGGAAATGCACCGCATCATAGAGCAGCGCTATCCGGTCGCGGAATGGAATATCTATGCCGCTCAGGCTTCCGACGGCGACAACTTCGCCACCGATTCCGAGCGCTGCATAGAACTTCTCGACCGCAAGCTCATGCGCCTGTGCCAGTATTTCGCCTATGTGGAAATCATCGACGAACGCGAAAGCCACATTTTCGGCTCCACCGAGAACGGAACGTCGCTCTGGCGCGCCTACAACGCGGTCGACGGAAAGTGGCCGAATTTCCAGATGAGGCGCATCGCGGCTCCCGCCGATATCTATCCGGTCTTTCGCGAGCTCTTCGCAAGGCAGCCTAGTCTGCGCAAGAGCGCGTGAGAACGCGAGCGGATGGGACATAGGCCGATGGTCAATCAGGCGCGCAAATCCGAACTGTTATTTTCCGGGTCGGACTGGGATTTTGCGAAACTGTCTCGGGTCTACGACGAGATCGAGGCGATCGGGATCGAAGAGCTTCACCTCGACATCTATCCGGTGCAGATGGAGGTCATTTCCTCCGAGCAGATGCTCGACGCCTATTCCTCGGTCGGCATGCCGCTGATGTATCGGCATTGGTCGTTCGGCAAGCATTTCCTCTACAACGAGCTTCTCTACCGCAAGGGCGCGCGCGGTCTGGCCTATGAACTGGTCATCAACTCCAACCCTTGCATCGTCTACCTCATGGAAGAAAACACCATGGCCTTGCAGGCCCTGGTGACCGCCCATGCCGCGCTTGGCCACAACCATTTCTTCAAAAACAATCATCTCTTCCGGCAATGGACGGACGCCGGAGGCATCCTGAGCTATCTGGACTTCGCCAAGGGCTACATCGCCCGATGCGAGGAACGGCACGGACTGCAGGCCGTCGAGGCGGTGCTCGATGCCGCCCACGCGCTGATGGAGCAAGGCGTGTTCCGCTACCATCGGCCGCCGAAGCTGTCGTCGGAACAGCAGCGCGAAGGCCTTCGCGAGCGCCTCGAATATGAGGAGCGTTCCTACAATGATTTGTGGCGCACGCTGCCGACCGCGCAGGACAAGAACAAGCCGGAGGCAGGGGACGAAAGCTTGGCCGAGCGGAAGAAATCGCTCAATCTACCCGAGGAGAACCTGCTCTACTTCCTCGAGAAGAACAGCCTGGTGCTTGAGCCCTGGCAGCGCGAGATCATCAGGATCGTGCGTGTGATCGCGCAATATTTTTACCCGCAGCGGCAAACCCAGGTGATGAACGAAGGCTGCGCCACTTTCGTCCACTACACCCTGATGAACATGCTTTTCGATCGCGGCCGCATTAGCGAAGGCGCCATGCTCGAGATCTTGCGAAACCATTCGAACGTGGTTTTCCAGCCGGCCTATGACGATCCGCGTTATTCCGGGATCAATCCCTATGCGCTGGGCCTCGGCATGATGCAGGACATCCAGCGCATCTCGACCGAGCCGACCGCAGAGGATCGCGACTGGTTTCCGGACATCGCCGGCCGCGGCGACTGGCGCGACACCTTGCTCGACGCCTGGGCCAACCACCGTGACGAATCCTTCATCCGCCAGTATCTGAGCCCCGCTCTGATCCGGAAATGGCGGCTCTTCGTGCTGGCCGACGGCGCCGACGAGCCGCATTACGAGGTCGCCTCGATCCATAATGAGCGCGGCTACAGCAAGATACGGTCCGCGCTGGCCCGAAGCTACGATGTAGGGGCGAGCCGGCCCGACATCCAGGTGGTCGACGTGGATCTTCTGGGAGACCGGCATTTGCGGCTGCAGCACAAGGTCAAGGACGGCATCCAGCTAGAGGACGAAAGCCGCGACGCGACCTTGCGCCACATCCGGAGCCTATGGGGTTATGACGTTAGCCTGGCGGCAATGGATGCCGAAACCGGCGCCGTGCTCAGCGAGCGCTCGACGAAGGAACTTTGACCTCCGAGACGCAGGAAGCCGCCGTCTGCAGGCGGGTCTGACCTCGGCACACCCTAACCCTCGCCAGCGGGCCGGATCCTCAACCTTGCTATGCGGTTCTTGTCGCGCTTCATCACCACGAAACGCTTGCCGTGAAAGGTGAAGGCCTGCTTCTCGTCTGGGATCGTCTGCGTCTCATGAATGACCAGACCGGCGATCGTCGTCGCCTCCTCATCCGGCAGATCCCAGTCGAGCGCCCGATTGAGGTCGCGAATCGCCACCGTGCCGTCGACGACGACCGAGCCGTCGGCCTCCTGCTTGACGCCTTGCATGTCGACATCGTGCTCGTCCGCGATCTCGCCGACGATCTCCTCGATGATGTCTTCCAGCGTCACCAGCCCTTCCATCTCGCCATACTCGTCGACGACGATGGCGAAATGCGCCTTGCGCCGCAGGAAGGCGTTGAGCTGATCCTGCAAGGTGGTGGTGTCGGGCACGAACCATGGCTTCGAGGCGATCTTTGTCACGTCGATCTTGGAAAAGTCGTTGCCCACCTCGTTGAGCGCCCGCAGCAGATCCTTGGCATGCAGCACGCCGACGATGTTGTCGAGCGAGCCTTTCCAGAGCGGCATGCGGGTATGCGGGCTCTGCAGAATCTCGCGCACCACCATTTCCGGCGGATCGTCGGCGTTGACCGAGCGCATGTTGGTGCGGTGGACCATCACGTCCGAAACCTCGAGCTCCTCGAGTTCGAAAAGCGCGCCCAGCCGGTTGCGATCCTCGCGCGCCTGCCCGCTGCGGCGGGTCTCGTCGCCGTTCTCGTCCGGCTCATCCTGCTCGGGCTCCGTCGGTTCGATCGGCCGCAGACTGTAGCCGAGCGCCGCGAAGAGCCGCGTGCGCAAGAGAAACGCCAGCACGATCACGGCGGCAAGGACGGCTGCGGCGATCCAGCCGAAGTCGATCATCCGGGATGGCTCGCCTTGAGGAAGGACAGCACTTCGGAGGGCGGCACGTCCTTGGCGATAAAGGCCTGGCCGACGCCGCGCGTCAGGATGAAGGTAAGCGCGCCGCGCGACACCTTCTTGTCCTGGGTGATGAAGCCAAGCAGCGTCTCGGCATCCGGCAGTTGGCCCGCTATGTCGGCCATCCGCCAGGGCAGGCCGACGGCGCGAAGGTGCGCCTCGACGCGCTCCGCGTCGTCCGGGCTCGCTAGATTGAGACGCGCCGAGAAGCGGTGCGCCAGCGCCATGCCGATGGCGACCCCCTCCCCATGGACGAGACGGGCACCGTCATAATTCGTGGCGGCTTCGAGCGCATGGCCGAATGTGTGGCCGAGATTGAGCAGCGCGCGGTCGCCGGTCTCGAACTCGTCGCGGGCGACCACATCGGCCTTGGCGCGGCAAGCCTCGGCGATGGCTTCGGTCCGTTCCGGGCCGCCGGCGAACACCTTTTGCCAGTTCTCCTCCAGCCAGGCGAAGAAGCCGGGACGGTCGATCAGCCCGTATTTGGCGAGCTCGGCATAGCCAGCGCGGAATTCGCGGATCGGCAAAGTGTCGAGCACGCCGGTATCGGCAAGCACCAGTTTTGGCTGGTTGAAGACCCCGACAAGGTTCTTGCCGCGCGCGCTGTTGATGCCGGTCTTGCCGCCGACGGAAGAATCGACCTGCGCCAGCAGCGATGTCGGCACCTGCACGAAGTTCATCCCGCGCCGCACGATGCCGGCGGCGAAGCCGGCAAGGTCGCCGATGACGCCGCCGCCAAGTGCCACGACGACATCGCGCCGTTCGAGCTTGGCGGCGAGCACGCCGTCGACGACCTCTTCGAGGTGGGTGAAGCTCTTGGTCTTTTCACCGGCCGGCAGGGTGATGACGGCGGCCTCGATGCCGCCTTTTTCCAGGCCGGCCTGCAGCGTTTCGAGATGCGCTGCGGCGACGTTCTCGTCGGTGACGATGGCCGCACGCGTGCCGGGAAGGCGGCCTGCGATTTCGGTTCCTGAGCCGGAAAGCAGGCCGGGCCCGATAAGTATGTCATAGGCACGGTCGCCGAGTCCGACCTCGACCTTCACCGGTTCGCTATGGCTCAAGGCTCCACCTCGTCGTCGCTGGTGGCGATTGGCGCGATCCCAAGGTAAGCGCAAAGCGCGCATACCACCTCGCTGGCGATGACTTCCTTGCGGTCGTCGCGGGTCGAAACCGTGAGGTCGGCGGTGGCATAGACCGGGTAGCGCTCGCCCATCAGCTTCTCCAGCACGCCGCGCGGATCTGGATTCTTCAACAGCGGCCGGTTCTGCTTCTTCGAAACCCGCTCCATCAGGAGATCGAGATCGGCCTTCAGCCAGACCGAGACGCCATGCGCCTCGATCGCCTCGCGCGTCTGCGCGTTCATGAAGGCGCCGCCGCCGGTGGAAAGCACCTGCGGGCCGTTTTCGAGCAGACGCAAGATGACCCGCTGCTCCAGCGCCCGGAACTCAGGTTCGCCATAACGGTCGAACAGCTCCGGCACGGTCATGCGCGATACGCTCTCGATCTCCTGGTCGCTGTCGATGAAGGGCAGGGAAAGCATTGTCGCCACCTTGCGGCCGATTGCGGTCTTGCCGGCGCCCATCAGGCCGACGAAGACGATCGAGCGGCTGCCGAGCCGCTCGAGCAGCGCGACACGGCCTTCGTCCGGCGGATTTGCTGGCAGCGCGTTCATGCGGAACCCTCTTTGCGCCGTATCGACATCAAAAGCCCGTTTGCGTCAAGCAGGCCGCCGCAGGCGGGCCAGATCGCCCCTCTTCCGTCGAGAAGCTTCCTCGACAAATCCTCTGCCCCAGCCCTTCGTCCTTGAATTGGCCGGAATGGCGTCCCATAAGGGCACAGGGTTTGGAATCGCAGAACAAGAAGACGGGCGAAGACTGAATGCCGACATTGTTTCGCTTTGTCGTGACGCTGGCGGTTCTTGCAGGCGTCGCTTATGGCGCGATGTTCGCGCTGGCGATGTTCGTGGAGCCGAAAAAGGCCGAAATGAGCGTGCGCATTCCCGCGGAAAAGCTCAATCCGAAGAAGAACTGACCCGGCCAAATGAACAGCGCGGCCCGCATCGAAGCCTTTCTGGAGATGATGAGCGCCGAGCGGGGTGCGGCCGAGAACACGCTTTCCTCCTACCGCCGCGACCTCGAAGACGCCTCCGAAGCTATCGGTGGCGGGCTGGCCGGAGCGGCAGCTGCCGACATCCGCGCCTATCTCGACGACATCGCGGCGCGTGGCTTTGCGCCGACCTCGCAGGCGCGCAAATTGTCGGCGATCCGCCAATTCTTCAAATTCCTCTATGCCGAGGGCCTGCGCGGCGACGACCCGACCGGCACGCTGGACAGCCCGAAGAAGGGCCGGCCGCTGCCGAAGACCATGACCGAGGCTGAGACGGGCCGCCTGGTCGACCGCGCGGCCGAGGAGGCGGGCGGGGCCGCGCCCGACGGCGACCGGTTGGCGGCGCTGCGCCTGCACGCGCTGGTCGAGGTGCTCTATGCCACGGGCCTGCGCGTTTCCGAGCTTGTCGGTCTGCCGGTGACGGTGGCGCTGCGCGACGACCGTTTCTTCATGGTGCGCGGCAAGGGCGACAAGGAGCGCATGGTGCCGCTGTCGGCCAAGGCGCGCGCCGCGATGCGGGCGTGGCTTGCCGCCAGGGCGGAGGTGCCGGCCTATGCCGACAGCCCGTTCCTGTTCCCAGCCTCTTCCGACAGCGGTCATCTCTCCCGGCAGGTTTTCGCACGCGATCTCAAAGGCTTGGCGGCGCGGGCCGGCATCGCCTCGACCAAGATCTCGCCGCATGTCCTGCGCCACGCCTTCGCCAGCCACCTCCTGCAGAACGGTGCGGATCTCAGGGCCGTGCAGCAACTGCTTGGCCACGCCGATATCTCCACCACGCAGATCTACACTCATGTGCTGGAGGAGCGG
>NZ_RZSR01001011.1:0-2089 GCF_004023265.1 Mesorhizobium sp. M1A.F.Ca.IN.020.06.1.1 | reverse complement strand
CTGGTCGACGGTCTCGCCCCAGCCCGCTTCCGGATCATCGGCATCCGCCTTGGGCGCTGAACTGGCAGGAGCTTCGCTCTCGTCGGGTGCGGCCTGAAGGTCGTTCTCAAGATCGCCTTGCTGGTCGTCGGCTGCGCCCGGAGCGAGGGGGGCGGCTTGCCGATCCTGCGGCGCCGTTGCAGGAGATTTCGGCACGGTCTGCCGCTGCGCCTGGAAGAAGGCGAAATCCTCTTGCGTCGAGGGGATCGTCGTCATGAATTTTTCGCTGGCGCTCAACATCACATCGGACAGGATTTCGATCTGCGGCGAGGCGCCGGAACTGTCGAGCTCGGCCGGGCGCGCGACGGTCTTGCCCTTGGCCGTGTCGGCATCGGGCGCCAGCGTGATCCACATCGGATCGCCGGCGAGGTCGATGATGGCCGGCACATAGACCGAAGCGTCGGGCGGCACGTCTTCCATCCCCTCGACCGGATGCAGTTCCTCGTCCTCGTCGCCGAAGGACCAGTAATCGCGTGTGAGGTAGAAACCCGTGGCTGTCGAGACGAGGACGAGTGCCGCAACGCCGGAAAGAATCCAGCGCCACAGCTTGCGTCGCCGCTCGGCAAGGCGCGCCTGCTTCTTCAGTTTGAAGCTCGTGTCGATGCTGTGCGTCACGGGCCGTTCCCGCTCAGGAAATAGGTCCAGCGCACCTGCTCCTGCGTGTCGACCTCGACAAAGCGCGCCGCGATATGGCCGCGCTGCCAGCATTCGTCGATGCCGCGGATCGAGAAGCGGCGCCGGTCGATGCACATCTCGATCGATCCGGTGAGGATCGCATGGCCGAAGACGTCCGTGGCGTAGATGTAGATGTAGCGGTTGGTCAGCTCCTCGCGGATGACGTTGACGCACTGGTTGGCGCCGATCGTCCACCAGCCGTCGGTCTGGTCGGCATCGTCGACCTTCTGTCCGACGGCGAGGTTGACGACGTCGAGCGTCTGGTTGCAGACGGTGAATTCGGCATGTGCCTTGTTGACGGATAGCACGGAGAGCAACGCCGTGCCGGCAAGCGCAGCAAGCTTCATGCGGCCGATGCGATCAGCAACAGGCCGGATCGGTCCGCGCTCCTTGCGTGACTGGGACAGGGTGGAAGAGAGCAGGCGGCAGAGAACCATCGGCGTCCGCGCTATCCGCCAAGCCGGAAATACTTGGCGGTGGCCGAAAATCCGGAATCGTCCGCCTGGATCTCCTTAAGGATCCGGGGCAGCACTTCCGAGGCGGGGGTCGGGCCCGCGAACATCGCGGCCTGGACGTCCCGTGGCCCGGTGATCACCAGGATGACCTGAGGCAAAGCCTTGCCGGCCGCCTTGTCGTCAGCGGCGAGATCGATGGCGATCTTGAAGGTCGCCCTGTCCGGCTGCGCGACCATGCGGCTGTCGAGGTTGAAGGCGGTGCCATTGTGGTTGATCAGCAACACGCTGGAGATGAGCCCCCCGCGCGTCACCAGCGTGCCGCTGATCGGTGATCCGTCGGGCACCGATGTCCGGTCGAGCACGAGCTGCGGTCGTTCAGCTTCGCTTCGGTCGAGAAGGTGCAGGAAGGTGGGTACGCCGCATTGTGATGGGGTAATCAGGCGCACGCTGATGTCCGGCTCGACGTTGAACCTGGACTGGAACGCACCAAGCAGTTGCTCGAAAGGCTGCACGGCCGTTCCGAATCCCTCGATCGCCGCGGATGTGCCCGTTGCCGATGTCAGGGTCGCGTAGAAGCAATTGCCGCCGCTGAAGTCGCGCACCCAGGAGGCGCGCTGAGCCAACGCGTCGGGTTTGTTTGCCGGCGGCGGAACCTGGGGCTTTGGCAGATTGATTGCGACGTCGGTATTTTGAGATGGCTTGTTGGCCGGCGGTGGCTGCGGCAGTGGTGCCGGTTGTGTGGTCGAGACTTTCGGCCTTGCCGGCTGAGTAGCCGCTTCGGGCGCTGCCGGCTGGCGCGCAGTCGAAGCCGGCGCCTGATTTTGGTTTTCCGTAACTTGCGGCGCCGGCGTCTTCGACTTCGACAATTTGGACAGAGCGTCGACGAGGTCGGATGCGCTCGGTTTCGTCGCCGGCGGCTT
>NZ_RZSR01001010.1:0-2090 GCF_004023265.1 Mesorhizobium sp. M1A.F.Ca.IN.020.06.1.1 | reverse complement strand
GTTTCGGCGCAGCTGTGCGGTCTCGCTGCACATCGTCGAGACGATTTCTGCACTGACCGCCCGCTGCTGGCACCGGGCCTCGTCGACCCGCAATCCGGTCCGTCGGGCCTTCTTTGTGTCGCCGCAATTCCCATGCCCAAAGAGCCGGAGCCGGAGCGCGCCTTCAATAGCGCCGTAGGGACGGCGGAGGTCGGAGTCGACGACCCGCTGGCGGTCTTGGCTCTACAGAAGCCGTCCCCGCCTGGCGCGGGCCCGGTTCGCGGCGCTCACTTATGCGGGGTGCAATACACGCCTTGGGATTCCAAAAGGACGGCGCCACCCTTCAATTCGGTCAGGGCGCCGACCCAGGCGTCGGAATAGGTACGACTGGCGTCCACCGCCGTCAGCCAGATGACGCGATTGTCGGCGAGTTCCACCTTGACCTCGCTTTGGAGAGGACTTGCCTGCACCGTCTGCTGATAATGCCGCTTGATGCGGACATCGCCGCTCGGGAACTCGACATTGTTGTTGTCGTAGTTGAGCAGAAATCGAGCATCCAACTGAGCCACCTTGCAGGAGCCGTCGCGTTCACACACAATTTTCGCCGCCGTCGCGCAATCCCATCTGAGGCCAGCAGGCCACATCGGATTGCTGCCGGCCCCCTTGGACTGATCGCCTTGAGCGGCAGCACCTACGCTCGCAGCCGCCGCGACGGCCAACAATATCGCCCTAACCATCCGCTCCGCACACCTCGCTGTTAGGCACCATCAAAATCAGATCGCGCTGGCGCATCATGCCGACGGAGGCAAGCGCGCTGTAATGCCCCAGCGCGGCGGCTGCCGCATCAAGAGCGGCGTTGCAGCCGACCCGCGTCGAGATCTCGGCTAAAGCTGCCCTGAAAATGGTTGTCCTGTCCGGTTGATCGCTCATAAATTGACACTACACTTTGGGTACGGGTATGACAATTGCCGGGAAGGCGATTGGCACAAACCGGTTCACCAAAGGTCCCCTCGTGATGATCATATCTGCTGCTATCGCCAAAGGTGGCACGGGCAAATCGACCCTGCTGCGCGCGCTCGCTTCCGTCGCCCTCAATCGCGGCTACGCGGTGACACTCATCGACGGCGACGTTCGGCAGAACATGAGCCGGTGGGTTCAGATGCTCAGGGAGGCCGGCAATCGTCCCGAGACCCTCCAGCTCATCAGCGCCACAACGCCGCGCGAGATCCTGGAGGCGGCAGAGCTGCACAATGGCGATCGCAGCGTGGTGCTGATCGACACCGAAGGCACCACGAACGACAATCTCATGGCCGGGCTGTTTGCCGCTGATATCGTCGTGGTGCCGATCTTCTTCGCGCTCGACGACGTGACCGCTGCAATCCAGATCACCGATCACTACATTCCACTCGCGGTCGAAACACGCCAGCGCCTGCTGCCAGCGGTGTTTGTCCTGACAAAACAGACCATCATCGATGCGAAGGCGAGAGCCTTGAGCGAACTGCGCGCAATCATCCAGGCGAACGGCACGCCGATCGCCGAACATGTGCTGCAAAACCGTGTCGCGTATCGGGACCTGCAAAGCGGCCAGACACTCTATAGCCCCGATCAGCCTGACGCGAAGGCAATTGCCGAAAGTGAAGGCGTCTTCGACGACGTTCTCAAGACCTTCATGGAAGCAATGAGGAAGGCAGCATGACCGAGAAAGGCACACCGGCGTCACCGGATGACAAGAAGGCTCGCATGATGCGGGCGATCTCCACTGAGCCGCCGACGCTGCCGAGCATGTTCATCGCTCCGAAATCCGATCCCGCCCCTCAGCCGCTTGCCGCCGCATCCGAGGCGGCATCGCAGGCTGAAGCCGTGCCGGATTCACCTCGGCCGGACTTCCGCAAAATGCTGCGACAGGGCCAAAAGAAGGATCCGGTTGCCGGCAAGAAGATTCGCGAAGAGGAAATGGTGCGTTGCGGCTATTATCTTACCGCCGGCGAACAGCGCCAATTCAAGCTGCTCGCGATCAGCAACGGCCACAGCATGACCGAGCTGCTGCGCCAGGCGGTGCAGGACTACATCAACACCCATAGGCACAAGCTGCCGAACGATTAGGTCAGCGC
>NZ_RZSR01001009.1:0-2091 GCF_004023265.1 Mesorhizobium sp. M1A.F.Ca.IN.020.06.1.1 | reverse complement strand
GTCCGAGGAAGGACTCGCCGGTCTCGCCGCGCCCCTCCCCGGCTTTCCGCCCCTGCTCTGCCCTCTCTTCTCCTCCTTCCTCTCCGCCCGTGCTTGTTCTGCTGCCTTCTTGCTCCTGACTGTCGGCGAGAATTTTGGTCAGGATCCGGATCGGATTGGCGGCCGGGCCGCCATAGAGGCCTGAATGCAGGTCGCGGCTGGCTGCCTTGACGGTGACTTCCTCGCCGACCATGCCGCGTAGGGACACGCAGATCGACGGCGTCTCGCGGTTCCACATGCTGGTGTCGCAGACCAGCGCGAAATCCGCTTTCAGCTCGGCGGCGTTGGCCTCGAGGAAAGGCTTGAGCGACGGCGAGCCGGACTCTTCCTCGCCCTCGAACAGGATCGAGACGCGGCAGGGCAGATTGCCGTGCACCTGCCTCCAGGCGCGGCAGGCCTCGACGAAGGTCATCAGCTGACCCTTGTCGTCCGCCGAGCCGCGCCCGGCGATCACCTTGCGTCCGGGCTGGACCTCCTTGATCGACGGCGCGAATGGATCCGTTTCCCACAGCTCGATCGGATCGACCGGCTGCACGTCGTAGTGGCCGTAGAACAGCACATGCGGCGCGCCGGCCGGTCCTTCGTGATGCGCCACCACCATCGGGTGGCCGGGCGTGTCGCGCACGCTGGCGTCGAAGCCGATCAGCTTGAGTTCGGCCGCCAGCCATTCGGCGCCCTTGCGGCAATCGGCGGCAAAGGCCGGGTCGGTGGAGATCGACTTGATACCAAGCAAGCCGAAAAGCCGCTCCAGGCTCTGATCGAGGTTCTGGTCGAGACGGTCAAGGACGGGGGAGAGTCTGGACATTTCTTCAGCCTTTCGATTCTGGCCCGACCCTAAAGGGGCGAGCAGAAAACGCAAAGCCGCGATCGTTGGACCACGCGTTCCGGCGTCGGTAACACGCGGGCTGGGAGACAAAAAAGAACCGCCGTGGTGGAGGGGGAACCACGGCGGTCTTTACTCGAAACGTTGCGGCAGCCCGGAGAGGGGGGATAGGCTGCCGCAGTTGCCCGGGATAGGCGGGGGACGGGCCTTACTCCGGACTTCGGCGAAAATTGCCGATGACAGCTATTTGGGTCTGTGAAAATGGCGATTCAAGGGCACGAAGATTACACTTTTGTAACATGCCCGTGAGCGGCTGAATTTTGTCCGAGACCTGTCTGTCAGGGGTGTTGCCGGAACCGGCCGTTTGCGCGGCCTTTGGCATGGACCGCGAAGCTTGGCCGCGCTATCCCTGCCGGCATGAAAAAAGGCGATCATCTCTTTCTTGTCGACGGCTCCGGCTACATTTTCCGCGCCTACCACGCGCTGCCGCCGCTCAACCGCAAATCCGACGGCCTGCCCACCAGCGCCGTGCTCGGCTTCTGCAACATGGTATGGAAGCTGATGCAGGACGCCCGCAACACGAACGTGGGCATCGTGCCGACCCATTTTGCCGTCATCTTCGACTATTCGGCGAAGACCTTCCGCAGCGATCTTTATCCCGAATACAAGGCCAACCGCTCGGCGCCGCCGGAAGACCTGATCCCGCAATTCGGCCTGATCCGCCAGGCGACCGTGGCCTTCAACCTGCCCTGCATCGAGATGGAAGGCTTCGAGGCTGACGACATCATCGCCACCTATTGCCGCCTAGCCTGCGAGGTCGGCGCCGACACCACCATCATCTCCTCCGACAAGGACCTGATGCAATTGGTCGGCCCGACGGTCGGCATGTACGACCCGATGAAGGATCGCCAGATCGGCATTCCCGAGGTAATCGAGAAATGGGGCGTGCCACCGGAAAAGATGATCGACCTGCAGGCGCTGACCGGCGACTCCGTCGACAACGTGCCCGGCGTGCCCGGCATCGGCCCGAAGACCGCGGCGCAACTTCTGGAGCAGTTCGGAGACCTTGACGGCCTGCTGGCGCGCGCCGGCGAGATCAAGCAGGAAAAGCGGCGCGAATCGATCATCGCCAATGCCGACAAGGCGCGCATCTCGCGCGAGCTGGTGACGTTGAAGAACGACGTGCCGCTCAAGGAGGGGCTGGACGACCTTGTGCTGCATGCCCCGGA
>NZ_RZSR01001008.1:0-2100 GCF_004023265.1 Mesorhizobium sp. M1A.F.Ca.IN.020.06.1.1 | reverse complement strand
GCCGCGACCTCACCCTGTTCGAGGTCGACGAAGCCGCGACCCGGATCCGCGAGGAGGTCGACCAGGACGCCAACATTATCCTCGGCGCCACCTTCGACGAGGAACTGGAAGGCGTGATCCGCGTCTCGGTGGTCGCTACCGGCATCGACAAGTCGGCGGCCGAAATCGCCGCGGCGCCAATCTCCATCCGCGCGCCGCAGAAGCCGGTCGCCCGTCCCGCCGCACCTGTTCAGGAAAGCCGTCCCGCACCGGTTCAGCAGCAGGCCTACGAGCCGCGCGCCGTCGATCCGGTTGCCGAGGCGATCCAGCTTGCAGAGGCGAACGCCGCCGCGATGGCACAGCCGCGCCCCGCGCCGCTCGACGACTTCCGCCCGCAGAGCAAGATCTTCCAGGCTCCGCCGGCCCAGCCTCAGCCGCAGCCGATCGCCCAGCAGCCGGTCATGCAGCCCGCGCCGCAGCGCGAGATGCCGCAGCCTGTGGCTGCAGCGCCGCAGCGCATGCCGCGCGTCGAGGACTTTCCACCGGTCGTGAGGGCCGAGGTGGAGGCCAAGAGCCGCCCTGCGGATCATGAGAACAGCGGACCGATGGGGCTGATCAAGCGGCTGACCAACGGCCTGACCCGCCGCGAGGAAGAGCCGGCCCGGCTGCAGCCGGCGCAGCCGCGCGAGCCGAAACTGCGCCAGGCGGCACCGGAAATGCGCCGCCTCGCCAGCCGGGACCCGCAGCTCTATGCGCCGCGCCGCGGCCAGCTCGACGACCAGGGGCGCCTCACGCCTCAAAGCCGCACGGTGCAGGAAGACGACCAGCTGGAGATCCCGGCGTTCCTGCGTCGCCAGGCGAACTAATCGTTAAAGCGCGCCGCCTGTGCGGCGCGCTTTAAGCAATGTTTGATAATGTCGTTCTCCCAAAACCGCTGTGCACTTTCGGGCAGAACATACACTAACGATATATAACAGCTGTTAACAGGCGGGCGAGAGAATCGTCTGCCTGTTGCCTTTAAAAGTTATAGAGAAACAACGGATTACGAGTGTTTCTTCGTTCAGGGCAGCGGTTACACGGGGTAAGAAACCGTGATTTGGAGTCTCCCGGACGGGCCACTATCTTCGCGTCGGACTAAAGTCGGTTTGCCGGGATTCGGGGAGTTGGCCCTGCCTGCCGATGTTATCAGAGCCGCTGCCTTGCTCATTCGCCGCTTTTGCGCGCAGGCCAGATGATCCGTCGGGCCGATAATGCCTAAGGCTGACAAGCGGACACAGGCGGTTTGGGCTTATGGGGTTTGTCTTGCACGACTATCAGACGACAGTTAAGGCGCGCGTGACGCTGACCGGCACCGGCGTCCACAGCGGCAAGCCCGTCACCGTTCATTTCCTGCCCGCCGACGCCGATACCGGCATCGTGTTCCACCTCGCGAATGGCGGCGAGTTCCGCGAGTTCCGCGCGCTGGTCTCCGAGGTCGGCGCCACCGACCTGTGCACCATGCTCGGCGATCCGGTCGGCCAGCATATCGGAACCGTCGAACATCTCATGGCGACGGTGTTCGGACTTGGCATCGACAATCTCATCATCGAGATCGACGGTCCGGAAGTCCCCATTCTCGACGGCAGCGCGGTGGCCTTTGTCGAAGCCTTCGACCAGGCGGGGATCGACACGCTTTCGGTCAAGCGCCGCTATATCCGCGTGGTCAAGCCGATCCGCGTCGAAGCCGGTGCATCCTGGGCCGAGTTCCGCCCCTATGACGGCACGCGATTCGAGGTCGAGATCGACTTCGAGAGCCCGGCAATCGGCCGCCAGCTCTTCGCCTCCGATATCAACCCCGACATCTTCCGCCGCGACATCGCGCGGGCCCGCACCTTCGGCTTCATGAAGGATGTCGAGCGGCTGTGGGCCGCCGGCTACGCGCTCGGGTCGTCGCTGGAGAACTCGCTGGTCATCGGCGACGACAACCGCGTCATCAATGTCGGCGGACTGCGCTATCCGAACGAATTCGCCCGCCACAAGACGCTCGACGCCATGGGCGACCTGGCGCTTGCCGGCGCGCGCTTCATCGGCTGCTTCCGCTCCTATCGTGGCGGCCATCGGATGAACGCGGCGGCGCTGCGC
>NZ_RZSR01001007.1:0-2101 GCF_004023265.1 Mesorhizobium sp. M1A.F.Ca.IN.020.06.1.1 | reverse complement strand
GCGGCAACGTCATCGCCGTCGAGCGCTGCGATCCTTCGGAAACCAGCAAATACGGCATCGTCGGCCGCGGCGCCGAGGTGGCCTCGGGCTTCGAAGTAACCGCCATGGTCGAGAAGCCGGCCCCCGCCAACGCGCCGTCGAACTTCTACATCAACGGCCGCTATATCCTGCAGCCGGAGATCTTCGCCCTGCTCGGCACCCAGCAACGCGGCGCCGGCAACGAGATCCAACTCACCGACGCCATGGTTCGACTGGCTGAAAGCCAGCCTTTCTATGCCCAGCCCTTCAACGGCCGCATGTTCGACTGCGGCTCCAAGGAGGGCTTCATCGAGGCCACCATCGCCTTTGCTCTGGCGCGCGACGACATGAAAGGACCTGTCTTCGAAATGCTGCAGCAATTCGTCCGGTCGCACGAGCGCCGGGAAGTAGCCGCATAATGCCCAAATTTTGGGTGCATATGCGAAATCGCGATGGCGCGACAGCCGCGCAAGCGCTTGGCCTTCTTGGCCGGGCGCTCCGTGGCACGAATGTTGCGTGGCCTTTTCTGGTAACGACGACACTCTTCGAAGGCCGGTAGCGCCTGCAACCTGGAATTGGACCGACGATGAATTATGCCAACTTTCCTCTCGACAAGAGGATGCCATTGCCCAGCACCGAACCGGAAAAGGGTGAAGACTTCATCGACATCGAGCGTCTGCTTGGCATGGCCGCCCGGCAGGCCAAGGTGGTGGCGGTCTGCGCCGTCATCGGTCTGTTCCTGGGTGTGATTTATCTCCAGACGACGCCCAAGCAATACACCTCCCTTGCGAGCGTGCTGATTGACGACGGCCTGAACAAGGTCGTGGACGACATTTCGGCTGTCAGTGCCACGCAGCAGACGGACGCGACGATCCTCAGCCAGATCGAGATACTCAACTCGGCGCGGCTGGCATCGGAGGTGGTCGACAAGCTGAAGCTGGACCAGAACCAGGAATTCATGAACCCGCCGCAATCGGCTTTGGCCCAGGGAATCGGATTCTTGCGCGGCATCGTCGGCTATTTCCGCAGCGGCGGCGCCAACCAAATCCCCGGGATCGAGAATGTCGATGCCGCAACGCGCGAAGCCATGATGAAGGCGGCAACCCATGACTACGCGGTCCTCGTGCTGCAAACCGGATTGATGGCGGATCGCAACGGCCGCAGCAATGTCATCAGCATCGGCTATCAGTCGACCAATCCGGCTTTGGCCACGGCCATCACCAAGGCCTATGCGGACGCCTACCTTGCCGACCAGCTCAACGCCAGCTTCGACGCCACCGAGCGCGCGGCCGTTTGGCTGCAAGGCCGGCTGACCGAACTGCGCGAAAGCTCGCAGGCAGCTGCGCTGGCGGTCGAGAAGTTCAGGGCCGAGCACGGGCTTTCCGCAAACAGCGACGGCCAGTTGCTCAGCGACAAGCAACTCGCCGACCTGAACGCCCAGCTCATCGTCGCGCAGGCCGATACAGCCCGCGCCAGCGCCCGCTACCAGCAGTACAAGGCGATCGTCGACAGCGGCTCCGAAAGCGCCTTCAACGATTCCGCGATAGCGGCCGATCAGCCGAGCAGCTCGGTCATCATCGCGCTGAAAACCCGCTATCTCGCGATCGCCAAGCGGTTGCAGGACGTCGAGAACAACTTCGGCAAGGATCACCCGCAGGCGGTTGCGCTGGCCAAGGAGAAGGCCGACGTCTCGGCGCAGATCTTCGGACAGCTGAAACAGATCACCGAAAGCTACCGAAACGACTATCAGGTGGCGCAGGCGCGCGAGACCGCGCTTAGGGAGAAAATCGCCACCCAGGCAGGCAAGAGCTCGATCGACAACCAGTCGCAGGTCAGGCTGAAGGAGCTCGATCAGCAGGCGCAGGCGCTGACCACGCTCTATCAGACTTTCCTTAGCCGTTACGAGGAAGCGTCGCAGCAGCAGTCATTCCCGGTCGGCAAGGTCCGCATCATCTCCGACGCGTCGATGCCTCTCACCGCCTCGGCTCCGCGCACCTTGCGTGTGCTGGCGCTCTCGCTGGTGCTTGGCCTCATGCTCGGCGCCGGCTGCGGAGGCCTGAACGAATTCAACGAGCGCTTCTTC
>NZ_RZSR01001006.1:0-2101 GCF_004023265.1 Mesorhizobium sp. M1A.F.Ca.IN.020.06.1.1 | reverse complement strand
CCCCCGCCGCCAACACCATCATCGCATACGAGCCGGTCTGGGCCATCGGCACCGGCCTGACGCCGACGGCCGCCGACGTCGCCGAGGCGCATGCCCATATCCGTGGCAAGCTGACGGCGCTGCTCGGCGATGCCGCGGCCAGGATGCGCATCCTCTATGGCGGTTCGGTCAAGCCGTCCAATGCGGTGGAGCTGCTTGGCGTCGAGAATGTCGATGGCGCCCTGGTCGGCGGCGCAAGCCTGAAGGCGGCCGACTTCCTCGCCATTGCCGAAGCCTATATGCACATGTCATAGCCGCAGACGGCGGCAGGGGCGCGGCCCAAATCGTTGCAATGGCCGCATTGCTCCCCATATTCCCGGCCACGGGCTTGGAAATGCCGCCAAAGCATTGTAAGGAGCCGCCTCCAAATCACCGGTCGTATGCGCGGCCGCGCAAGGCCTCGCCAGGATAAATTATGGAAACGGTACTGATCGTCGTTCATCTTATGGTCGTGCTCGCCCTTGTCGGCGTGGTGCTGCTGCAGCGCTCCGAAGGCGGCGGTCTCGGCATTGGTGGCGGTTCCGGTTTCATGACGGCGCGGGGCGCAGCCAACGCGCTTACCCGCGCGACTGCGATCCTGGCCGCGGCTTTCTTCGTGACCTCGCTCGCGCTCTCCATCCTTGCCCGCTACGGCGAGAAGCCGATCGACATCCTCGACAGGGCACCGGCTTCGACCTCGGGCAATGCCGGCAAGGGTGTGCTCAACCAATTGCCGGGCGCCACCGGTCCGGTGGGCAGCTCGCAGCCGGCGGCGCCGGCTGGCGGCACCGCGCCGGCCGCCCCGTCGGGCGGAACGACAACCACGACGCCGCTGTCGAATGGCGGCACCACCACGGCCCCGGCCACTGCTCCCGCAACACCGGCGCCCGCGAATCCGACCACGCCGCCGGCCGCGAACGGCGTTACCTTGCCGGTCACCCCGCAGGTTCCGAACCAGTAGCCGGACAAGCATTGCTGCCGCGATCTGTTGTTCTTTGAACACAGTCGCGGCAAATGCCGCTCGATCACGAAGATTCAACCAAATGTAACGCGTCGCTCAGCTTGAGGGCGCGCTGGCTAATCGATTATAGATTGCGCGCGGCACTTTTCGGCGTCCTTGGGGGGCGCCGGGCGACGCCGTTGGGCAACTAGCATAGAAAATCGGATCTTCGCCATGCAGCTTCGCAGCTTCATCCTTTTGGGATTCTGTGCCGTATTCGGCATGGGCTCCGCGGCCTTTGCCTCACCGGCAAATCTGGCCGCTTCGCCGTCGGTAGAGAAGACCGACGCAATACCCGTCGCCGCCAAGAGCGACGCATCGCAGCTGAGGCTTCTCAAGAAGAAGAAAAACCCGACTCCGGACGACCTCGCGCAGATAGAAAAGCTCGAGGCCAAGATCGCTGCCGACAAGGAAGCGGCCAAGCAAAAGGCGCTCGAAGCCCGCAAGCTGGCGATGCGTGAGGCGGCCAAGGCCAAGGCGGATGCGGCGCGTCAGGAATGGCTCTCCAAGAAGGGTTCGGCCGCGCCGGCCGAAGTGGCTGATGCGAAGCCCGGGAAGAAGACCGTCAAGATCATCGAACCGCTCACGCCCGTGGCGCCGATCGCCTCGCTCCAGGCCGAGGAGCCGATCCCGGCCGAGGCGATGAACATCACGGCCACCGGCAACAACGGTGAGTTGCGAAGCGAACAACCCGGCCAGAAGCGGGCGAGCAGCGGCGGCCTGTTCGCCGGCCTGTTCGGCGGTTCCTCGGTGACCTCGATCAACTATCTGCCGGAGACCCGCGCGCTTGATTCGGCGCTCGCCAAGAAGGATGCCAAGAGGCCGTTCAAGGTGAAGCCGGAGTTCGTGCCGCAGGACGTCGCCTTCACCGGCTATGAGCCCGGGACGATCGTCATCGACACGACTGCTCGCCGTCTCTACCTCGTCGAATCGTTTTCCACCGCGCGCCGCTACGCCATCGCAGTCGGCCGTGAAGGACTTCAGTTCAAGGGGACGGTGGCCGTCGGCGACAAGCAGGAATGGCCGCGCTGGATCCCGACGCTCGACATGCAGAAGCGCGAGCCGAAGCACTATGGCCAGTAC
>NZ_RZSR01001005.1:0-2101 GCF_004023265.1 Mesorhizobium sp. M1A.F.Ca.IN.020.06.1.1 | reverse complement strand
CAGCGTGATGATCATGGTGTTTTCCTTGTCGGCTGCCGAGGCCGGCAAGGACGCCGCCAAAACGCCGGCAAGCACGACAAGTAACGAAGCGAGCTTTTTCAGCTGCATGAGGTTCTCCGAAAGTCTTTGTTTGGGTGCATGTCGTTGCCCCAAAACCGGGATCCACTTTTGGGCGACATGCACTATTTCGCGAATTTGGCAGTGAGGGCGCCTGCGACGGCCGCCGGCACGAACGGGCGGATGTCGCCGCCCATCGACGCAATCTGGCGGACAAGTGTGGCGGTAATGGTGCGCACTGACGGGCTGGCCGGCAGGAAAACCGTCTGCAGCTCCGGCGCCATGGTCTCGTTCATGCCCGCCATCTGCATCTCATAGTCGAGATCGGTGCCGTCGCGCAGGCCGCGGATGATGATCGAGGCGCCATGCTTCCTGGCGGCGTCGATGACCAGCCCATCGAAGGAGACGACCTTGATGCGGTCGCTGTCGCGGCCGAATTCCGCCTTGGTCGCGGCCTCGATCAGCTTCACGCGTTCCTCGAAGGAAAACAGCGGCGTCTTGCCGGGATGAATGCCGATTGCAGCGTAGACGGTGTCGGCCACGGCAAGCGAAGCCTTCAACACGTCGAGGTGACCATTGGTCAGCGGGTCGAAGGAGCCGGCGTAAAGGGCGGTGCGTTCGGTCATGGCAGGCTTCTAGCGAGCCTCTCCGATAAAGGCAAATCCCATTGCTACGCCCCGTCGTGAACCTTTTCACGGACGTCAACGACAGACGAATGCGACAATCCCGAACGCTTCACACAGCATTCACCAGCTTGCCGCTTCAGGAAATGAAACCAAAGCACCATCTTTATCGTTGTGATCGCAGGAGAACACGCAAATGCTGATCTACATGCTTGCCACTGCAATGACCATCGTGATGCTGATCGCCACCGCATTCGGGTTGCACCAGGAAGCGGCGCGGGTGCGCATCAAGACCAACACCAAGCGGCTCGATGGCTTCGTAGGCCGCAACCTGTACCACCGCCGCTGACTTCCAGCCATGATCGCACCGGCCAAGGGCCGGTGGCGCGCAGTAAGGCTATTCGGGATTTCCCTCGCCCGAATCTTCTGCAGTGTCGGCTTCACCCGAAGGCGCTTCCTCGGCTTCCTCGTCCGACTGCGGCTCCGAAATCCGCTCGACCGACACCACCTTCTCACCTTCGGCGGTGTTGAAGATGGTCACGCCCTTGGTGGCGCGGCTGGCGAAGCGGATGCCATCGACCGGGACCCGGATGACGGTGCCGCCATCCGATACCAGCATGATCTGATCGTCGTTGCCGACCGGGAAGGTCGCGACCAGCCGGCCGATCTCGGCCACTTTCGAGACATCCGTGGCGCGGATGCCCTTGCCGCCGCGACCCGTCAGGCGGAAATCATAGGACGAGGAACGCTTGCCGTAGCCGTATTCGGTCACCGTCAGCACAAGCTGCTCGTGCATCTTGAGGAATTCGTAGCGCTCGTCGGAAAGCTCGGCTTCCTCGCCGATCTCCTCATTGGTCAGCGCGATCTCTTCCTCCTCGGCTGCACCGCCGGCGGCAAGCCGACGCTCTGATGCCGCACGCTTGAGATAGGCCGCGCGCTCAGCCGGTGAAGCATCTACATGTTCGATCACCGACATCGAGATCACGCGGTCGGTTTCGGCCATGGCGATGCCGCGCACGCCAACGGAATTGCGGCTCTGGAAGACGCGCACATCGGAGACCGAGAAGCGGATGCACTGGCCGGAATTCGCCGTCAGCAGCACGTCGTCATTGTCCGTGCAGGTCTCGACGCCGAGGATTTCGTCGCCTTCTTCCTCCAGCTTCATGGCGATCTTGCCGTTGCGGTTGACCTGGACGAAGTCGGACAGCTTGTTGCGTCGCACGGTGCCGCGCGTGGTCGCGAACATCACGTCGAGCTCGCCCCAGCTCGTCTCGTCCTCCGGCAGCGGCATGATGGTGGTGATGCGCTCGCCCTGCTCGAGCGGCAGCATGTTGATCAGCGCCTTGCCGCGCGACTGCGGGTTGCCGACCGGCAGGCGCCAGACCTTTTCCTTGTAGACGATGCCGCGCGAGGAGAAGAAC
>NZ_RZSR01001004.1:0-2103 GCF_004023265.1 Mesorhizobium sp. M1A.F.Ca.IN.020.06.1.1 | reverse complement strand
CGTCCGGCAGCGGCAGGTAACGGTCAGCCTCTTCGCCGCCCTCGCCGGTGTTAGACTTGCCGCCGATGGCGTTCATGGCGCGGGCCAGCGTGGTGTGCGCTTCCCTGGAAATCGAGCCGAAGGACATCGCCCCGGTCGAGAACCGCTTGACGATATCGGCAGCCGACATGACCTCGTCGAGCGCGACCTTCTTGCGCCCGGTTTCTTCGGCCAGCCTGATCTTGAACAGGCCGCGAATGCTCTGCGCCCGCGCCGTCTCGCTGTCGATCTGAGCGGAATAGTCCTTGAACGTCTGCCACGATCCCTGGCGCACGGCGTGCTGCAGGGTGGCCACCGCATCGGGCGACCAGATATGCGCTTCGCCGCGCATGCGGAACATGTATTCGCCGCCGACCTCGAGGCTGTTGCGCAGCACCGGGTCGTTGCCGAAGCCGTCGGCGTGGCGGCTGACCGTTTCGGCCGCGATCTCTTCCAGCCCGACGCCTTCGATCAGCGTCGCGGTGCCGGTGAAATATTTTTGCACGAAGTCGGTCTTCAGCCCGATGGCGTCGAAGATCTGCGCGCCGCAATAGGACTGGTAGGTCGAGATGCCCATCTTCGACATCACCTTGAGAATGCCCTTGCCGATCGACTTGATGTAGCGGGAGACGACCTCATTGGCGTCGACTTCGGCCGGCAGCTCGCCGCGCTTGTGCATGTCGAGCAGCGTGTCGAAGGCGAGATAGGGATTGATCGCCTCGGCGCCATAGCCCGCAAGGCAGCAGAAATGATGCACCTCGCGCGGTTCGCCGGACTCGACGACCAGCCCCACCGACGTGCGCAATCCCTTGCGGATCAAATGATGGTGGACCGCCGCCGTCGCCAGCAATGCCGGGATGGCGATGCGGTCCGGCCCGAGCTGACGGTCGGACAGGATGATGATGTTGTAGCCGCCGGCGACCGCCGCCTCGGCGCGCTCACACAGCCGGTCGATGGCGCCCTGCATGCCGGCCGCGCCTTCGTTCGAAGCATAGGTGATGTCGATCGTCTTGGTGTCGAAACGGTCCTCGGTGTGACCGATGGAGCGGATCTTCTCAAGATCGCCATTGGTCAGGATCGGCTGGCGCACTTCGAGCCGCTTGCGACGCGAATTGCCGACGAGATCGAAGATGTTCGGCCTCGGCCCGATGAACGACACCAGGCTCATCACCAGTTCCTCGCGGATCGGGTCGATCGGCGGGTTGGTGACCTGGGCGAAGTTCTGCTTGAAATAGGTGTAGAGCAGCTTCGATCTGTCCGACATCGCCGAAATCGGCGTGTCGGTGCCCATCGAGCCGACCGCTTCCTGGCCGGTGGTCGCCATCGGCGACATCAGCAGCTTGGTGTCTTCCTGGGTAAAGCCGAACGCCTGCTGGCGGTCGAGCAGGCTGACGTCCCTGCGCAGCGCCCGCGGCTCGACCGGCTTCAGGTCTTCGAGGATGAGCTGGGTGTTGGCGAGCCAGCTCTTGTAGGGATGCCTGGTCGCGATCTCCGACTTGATCTCCTCGTCGGAAACGATGCGGCCCTTCTCCAGGTCGATCAGCAGCATGCGGCCGGGCTGCAGCCGCCACTTCTTGACGATCCTTTCCTCCGGCACCGGCAGCACGCCGGCTTCCGAGGCCATGATGACGCGATCGTCGTCGGTGACGATGTAGCGCGCCGGGCGCAGCCCGTTGCGGTCGAGCGTGGCGCCGATCTGGCGGCCGTCGGTGAAGGCCACCGCCGCCGGCCCGTCCCACGGCTCCATCAGGGCGGCGTGGTATTCGTAAAAGGCCTTGCGATCTTGATCCATCAGCTTGTTGCCGGCCCAGGCCTCGGGGATCAGCATCATCATTGCGTGGGCGAGTGAGTAGCCGCCCTGCGTCAGGAATTCGAGCGCATTGTCGAAACAGGCGGTGTCCGACTGCCCCTCATAGGAGATCGGCCACAGCTTGGAGATGTCGTTGCCGAACAGTTCGGAATCGACCGAGGCCTGCCGCGCCGCCATCCAGTTGACGTTGCCGCGCAGCGTGTTGATCTCGCCATTGTGGGCGACCATGCGATAGGGATGCGCCAGCTTCCACGACGGGAAGGTGTTGGTCGAGA
>NZ_RZSR01001003.1:0-2104 GCF_004023265.1 Mesorhizobium sp. M1A.F.Ca.IN.020.06.1.1 | reverse complement strand
CATGTTGACAGCGGTGATCAGGTCGAAGGTTTGCTCGTCGACGCCGAGCATGTCGCCGTTGCGATGGGTGTAGCCGGCATTGTTGACCATGATGTCGACGCGGCCGAAGGCGCTTTTGGCGGCATAAACCATCTCGTCGAATTCGGAGCGTTGCGAGACGTCGGTCTGGGTCCAGATCGCGTTGTCGCCGATTTCCTTCGCCACGCGCGCTGCGCCCTTGGCGTTGAGGTCGGCAACCACGACGCGCGCGCCTTCCTCGGCGAAGCGCTTCGCCACGCCCTCGCCGAAGCCCGACGCCGCGCCGGTGATGATGGCAACCTTGTTTTGCAGACGCATGGTTTTTCCCATCATTGAAGGGCTGGCGGTCGCCATTCTCCCTTAGCTTTCGTCACATTCAGGTTCTATGTTGCAGGCGCGAACGCTTCCGGAAAGCTGTTGCTTGCCGACAAGCCTCCCGGCGGCGCCAGTGTCAAGGCCGCATTTGGGCCCAATCGATTGTCCAGCGATTGGTCCCGGATGTGACACCATGACACTGGACGATTTAAATCGATTAGAATATATCAGCCCCGCTACCGGCTAGCGGCATCAAACCGGACTGACCATGACCAGCCAGATCATCCCTGTCGAACCTTTCGACTTCATCATCTTCGGCGGTACCGGCGACCTGTCGGAGCGCAAGCTTCTGCCCTCGCTCTACCACCGCCAGCGCGACCACCAATTTTCGGAGCCGACGCGCATCATCGGCACGTCGCGCGCGAAGATGAGCGATGCCGAGTTCCAGACCTTCGCCAAGAAAGCGATATCGGACCATGTGAATCCGGCCGACATCGAGCCGAAGGAACTGGACACATTTCTTGCTCGGCTTTCCTATGTCTCGGCGGACGCCACCTCCGGCGTCGGCTTCGACAAGCTCACGAAGGCCATCGGCGACAGCGACCGCATCCGCGCTTTCTACCTCGCGGTGGCGCCGGCGCTGTTCGGCGACATCTCGCATCAGCTCAAGGAACACAAGCTGATCACCCCGAACTCGCGCATCGTGCTGGAGAAGCCGATCGGCCGTGACCTCGCCTCGGCACGGGCGCTCAACGACGCTGTGGGTGACGATTTCCACGAAAGCCAGATCTTCCGCATCGATCACTATCTCGGCAAGGAAACGGTGCAGAACCTGATGGCGCTGCGCTTTGCCAACGCGCTTTATGAGCCGCTGTGGAACTCCGCCCATATCGATCATGTGCAGATCACCGTGGCCGAGACCGTGGGTCTCGAGGACCGCGTCACCTACTACGACAAAGCCGGCGCGCTGCGCGATATGGTGCAGAACCACATCCTGCAGCTGCTTTGCCTGGTTGCCATGGAAACACCGTCCTCGATGGACGCGGACGCCGTGCGCGACGAGAAGCTGAAGGTGCTGCGGGCGCTGAAGCGCATCAACGGCAACGAGGCGCCGAAGCACACGGTGCGCGGCCAGTATCGCGCCGGCGCCTCCGCCGGCGGGCCGGTCAAGGGCTATGTCGAGGAGCTCGGCAAGGACAGCAACACCGAGACCTTCGTCGCCCTCAAAGCCGAGATCGGCAACTGGCGCTGGGCCGGCGTGCCTTTCTATCTCAGGACCGGCAAGCGGCTGGCGACCCGCGTTTCGGAAATCGTCATCGAATTCAAACCGATCCCCTATTCCATCTTCGGCGACAGCGCCGGGCCGATCTTCGCCAACCAGCTGGTGATCAGGCTGCAGCCGGACGAAGGCGTCAAGCAGTACATCATGATCAAGGATCCGGGGCCGGGCGGCATGCGGCTGCGCCAGATCTCGCTCGACATGAGCTTCGCGCAATCCTTCCACAGCCGCGCGCCGGACGCCTACGAGCGGCTGATCATGGATGTGGTGCGCGGCAACCAGACGCTGTTCATGCGTCGCGACGAGGTCGAGGCGGCCTGGAAGTGGATCGATCCGATCCAGAACGCCTGGGAAAGCGCCAGGCAGGAAGCGCAGGGCTATACGGCCGGCACCTGGGGTCCGTCGGCCTCCATCGCGCTCATCGAACGTGACGGACGGACATGGCACGAGAGCAATTGAGCGGGGCCGTTTACGCCTGGAACGGCTTTGCCG
>NZ_RZSR01001002.1:0-2109 GCF_004023265.1 Mesorhizobium sp. M1A.F.Ca.IN.020.06.1.1 | reverse complement strand
GGATGACGAAACGGTCCTGGTTTCGGCGACACTTAAATTCATAACGACGCGTCTTCGGAGGGTTCACTTTCGTTCGTCTTTCGGACACTCACCTGCTCGGATCTTTGTCCGAACTTTTCATCCGACGCTCACCACCACGGCTCTTTACCGCAGCAGCTCGGACTGGTTTGAGACCTGCTCCTGAAAGCCGATCCCGGAGGGCCGTCCCCCATCATTCACGCAGCTTTACGCTACGGTCTTAGCTCATGTTGAACTCCTTCCGCTGCTCTGCAGCACACTTTCGTCGAGGAACAGGCCGCGATCCGGCGGGATGGTTTGGGCGCCGTCGAGAATGTGGTGAAGGGCGGACACCTCGCAGCCGTCAGGGTGGCTGCCCTGGATCGGCTGATCGAGCTGTTGAGGGTCACCCACGAGGACAAGCGTCTTTGCTGCCTGCGAGACGGCGAGCACGTTGGGGAGGGCCATCTGCGCGGCCTCGTCGACGAAGAGCACATCGACCGCTTCAAATGCGTCAGGACGAGACCAGAGCCAGGCCGTCCCACCGCCGACGTTCACGTCGTGGCCGATGGCCGCGATGAGGTCTTCACTCCGACGGGCAAACGTCAGCCGATGCTGTTGTTCGTCTTCTTCATCGGCCTTATGACAGCACTGAAGATCGACGCCGAGCCCATCCGCTTCCTCGATGACCTTGTCGATGAGATTCCGGATGACCTTGTGGCTGTTCGCGGTGATCCCGACTGTCTTGCCCTGTCGGACGAGGGCGCAGATCATTCGCGCTGCCGTAAAGGTCTTCCCAGCGCCCGGCGGTCCCTGCACGGGCAGAACGCCTTCGCCGAGATGCTCCGCCAATCGTAACGCAGCATCAAGCGTGCTCTCGCCTGCCTCCCTCAGAGAGTGGTCGCCGATAGGAGGCGGACGCCTTAACAGCAAATCTCGTGCGGCCTGGTACGGACCGGGGCCTACAACTCCGTTCGCCACGACATGTTCCCCAATGCGGAGGAGAGCTTCCGCAATGACTTCGGCGCCGACGACCTTGTGAGCGAAAACGGCTTCAGGATGGAGGGTGGCGGTGTCCTGGCGCTTCTTGATATCGACGGTCCGTTCCTCAAGCGAAATTGCTTCCACTTTTCCGAACTTGTCGCCCCCGCAATTGCGAAGGTCTTCGCCGCCGCGAAGGGAGGTCTCCTGCTTTGGGTAACTATAGCGATGAATGGGCGCTCGAGCCGTTCCGCCGGCTTCTCCGACGAACAAAAGGCCTGACAGTCCCGCCCGTTCATCAAGCAGCTCTTCGGCTGATACCGCAGCAAGGCGGAAGAGCTCCCACCATGCAGCTTTGAGTTCCCGACGATGCCAATCCAGCAGGTTGGCCAGCAGCCAGCGCGCCTTCTGCTCGTCCGAGCGACCCGTAGGATCGTCGGGAATGCCTTGCAGAAGCTGCTCGATGACGGGAGCGATGCGCGCAAGCCAGGCGGCGACGTTCTCCTTCGGCGCACCATCATCGCCGGCGGCAGGCCGCGGAACTTCCAATCCGGCGGCGATTGCTTCGGCGCGCCGATCTTCTAGCCATGCACGGAGGGCGGCCGACGAGAGGCAGTCATCCTCGTTGTAGCCGCGCACGGTCGCGCGGGCTTCCTCGTTGATGGAGGCGACGTCGCCAAGTTCGAGATTGGCCTGAAAGTTCGACAACGCGCTGTTTGCGTCCGGAAGCGGCACCTGCCTTACGAAGCCATAGAACGGTTCGAGACGCTTGATGGAGTAGTTCTCGACGCTGGCACGAACGGCATGGCGAACCACCGAATAGAGGTCGACGAAAAGCTCCGCGCGCAGTATCCGGTCGATTTCGTCCTCACGCGTGCCGTACCTCCCCATCAAACGCTTGAGGGCCGCTGGCTCATATGGCGCGTAATGGTAGATGTGCAGGTCCGGATGCATCTCCCAGCGCGCCATGACGAAATCGACGAACCGCTCGAAAGCCTGCCGTTCTTCAGCGCGGCTTAAAGCCCACTCGCCACGATAAACGTTTTCGCCGTGATCGTCGCTGGACAGGTAGCCGAAGAGATATTCGAGACCGTGCTCGCCTATGAATGGATCACCTTCGAGGTCCAGGAA